>CAZOIX010000277.1:0-5881 GCA_964579685.1 uncultured Mycobacterium sp. | reverse complement strand
TGTCCAACGACAACGGCGGCGGCATCTTCGAACTGCTCGAGCAGGGCGATCCGCGCTTCTCCGACGTGTCGTCGCGGATCTTCGGCACCCCGCACGATGTGGACGTCGGTGCACTGTGTCGCGCGTATCACGTCGAGAGCCGCCAGCTCGAGGTCGACGGTCTGGCGAATGCGCTCAACGAGCCGTTCGACGCGATGCGGGTGCTGGAGGTGAAGGCCGACCGGTCGTCGCTGCGGGCATTGCACGCTTCGATCAAGGCAGCATTGTGAGCCGAGCGAACCAGTTCGTACGCAAGCTGATTCCGCGACTGGCACCCGATCCCACGGAGACGCGGGCGCAACGCACGTTTCGGCGGATCCGCATCGGAATCGTGCTGACCGCCTCCTTGGTGACACTGCAATCGGTGCTCATGGTGATGGGCGCTTGGCGCGACGACCGGCAGATCGAGCGTCATATGGGTGTGGCCGCCGCCGAGGTGCTAAGCGCGGGCCCGCGACGCTCGACGATCGAATTCGTCACGCCCGACCGCGTCACCTATCGCCCTGAACTGGGTGTGCTGTACCCGTCCGAATTGGAGACGGGCATGCGCATCTACGTCGAATACGACACGAACAACCCCGACCTCGTGCGGGTCCGGGATCGTAACGCTTCGCTGGCGATCATTCCGGCCGGCTCGATCGCCGTGGTCGGCTGGCTGATCGCGGGGGCCGCGCTCGGCGCCCTGGCATACATCGAGCGCCGACGCGCCCCACTACAGAACGTCGAATAGCAGGACCCGTCAGGTCTGCATCAGCTTGGTCAGCCAATCGTTGTCGTAGATGTCGAGCTTCTCGTCGGTCTCCGGGTCGAAAACCGTTGGTGTGCCGGTACTCAACGAGTCGATCTCGTACAGGTACTCGAAGTTGTTGTCGTCCATCGCCGAGACGTTGACCGCTGATCCGCCACCGGCGATACGTTCGACCGCCTCGTCCGACATGCCCGCGGTCTTGGCCATGTCCGCCATTTCGTCGTTGCTGGGGCCGGGCCCGCCCTTGGTCCGTTGCTGGTGTCCATACAGCTCTTCGACGAATCGCTGGAACTGCGTTCCTGTCGCACCGCCGTCGGCGGCAAGGAACAACGCATTGCTCACGTGCGCCGAGTAACCGGGAGTCTGGTCCAGAAAGGTCAGCGGGCGGTAGGTGATCTTCAGCGCCCCGACGCCGATGTAATACGCGAACTGATCGCCGAAATCGGCCTGCAGATCCGCGCAGTGTGAACACTGCGGCTCGGTGAAGATCTCGATGCGGGTAGGCGCGTCTTCGAAACCCGCGACGATGCCGAAACCGTCTTGGCTCACGGTGAGCGGCGGTCGGGCGGGGTCCCGTTGTGCGCTACCGGCCACCTGCGTGGTGCAGCCCGCGACACCCAACGCGAAGGCCATGACCAGCGCCGATGCCGCCCGGGATATCCGCATGTCAACCGCCTTTCTCTGTGCGCACGATACTCGAAACCGCCGCTGCGGAGCATTTGTTCATCAGCACGAGCTATTTGCGTGACATATCCCTGGATGAAACCTCGAGGACAGTCGCTGATGGGATTCTCAAGGCGTGCGCGTTGCAATCGTCGCAGAGTCGTTCCTCCCGAATGTCAACGGCGTCACCAACTCGGTGCTTCGGGTGATCGAGCATCTGCGTTGCACGGGTCATGAGGCCCTCGTCATCGCACCGGACACCCCGCGAGGTGAGCCGGCGGCCGACAAGATCCACGAAGGTATCCGTGTCCATCGGGTGCCGTCCCGGATGTTCCCCAAGATCAACTCGCTTCCGCTGGGCGTTCCGCGCCCACGCATGGTAGGCGTCCTGCGCGGATTTCAGCCGGACGTAGTGCACCTGGCCTCTCCGGCATTGCTCGGCTTCGGCGGGCTGCATGCCGCGCGGTACCTCGATGTGCCGACGGTCGCGGTATTCCAAACCGACGTAGCAGGATTCGCCGAGAGCTACGGCATCGGCTTCGCAGCCAAGGCGGCGTGGGCATGGACCCGGCACGTGCACAGTAGGGCCGACCGCACGCTGGCTCCGTCGACGGCGGCGATGGAAAACCTGACAGCCCACCGCATCCCGCGGGTGCACAGGTGGGCGCGTGGCGTCGACATCACCGGGTTCGCGCCGTCGGCCCGGGATGACGGCCTGCGCCGCATGTGGTCGCCGGAGCACAAACCCATCGTTGGCTTTGTGGGCCGCCTCGCCCCGGAGAAGCATGTCGAACGGCTGGCGGTGCTGGCGGCACGCGACGATCTCCAGCTGGTTGTCGTCGGCGACGGTGTGGATCGGGACAAGCTCGAAAAGCGATTACCCTCAGCGATTTTCACGGGTGCGCTGTACGGCGAGGAGCTGGCCGCCGCGTACGCGAGTATGGATGTCTTCGTCCACCCGGGCGAGCACGAGACCTTTTGTCAGGCGGTCCAAGAGGCGATGGCGTCGGGCCTGCCGGTGATCGGCCCGGATGCGGGCGGGCCGCGCGACCTCGTCGCGCCCTACCGCACCGGATTGCTGCTGCCGGTCGATGAATTCGAAGCCTCCCTGCCACAGGCCGTTGACCACTTGATCGCCGAACGGCAGCGCTATTCGGTCGCGGCACGCCGCAGCGTGTTGAGCCGGACATGGCCGGCGATCTGCGACGAATTGCTCGGCCACTACGACGAGGTGATCGGCCTCCGTCGCCTCAAGGCCGCCTGAGGCGGAAAGACGCCCGTCATCCGCCATCAGGGCCCGCGCGTGGTTCCTCGGCGGACTCGACGAGCGGGGCGCTCGGCAGATCGTCGGGCGGTTCCACCCGCAGCATTTTCGCCACGGGCACGTCAGTACTCGAGTGCAGCACGATCGACCACGCGATGGTCGCGGCGACCAAGTCGAAAACCAGGTCACCGTCCGGGATTCCGGCCTGCAGGACCAACAACCCGTAGATGACCGACGCGAAACCCTTCGGCCCGAACCATGCCGCGGTAAGGCGCTCGCGGAGGGGCAATCGTGTCCACAGCAGCGACAGCAACAACGCGGCGGGACGGACCAGGACGATCGCGATGACCACCAGCAGCCATCCCCGCCAACTCAAGCTGGACAGCCGTTCCGGAGTGATCAACGCACCGAACACCAGCAGGGCGCCGAACTTGGTCAACTCCGACAGCAGATCCCCGAACGACTCGAAGCGTTCTGCGGCCACCTGGTCGAGGGTGGCCAGTACGGACCCTGCGGCGAACGCGGCAAGGTAGGGGTTGGCGTGGGACAGAGCACAGGTGCCGTACACCACGAAGGCGATCGCGGTAGGTCCCAGCGGCTGAAGGCGAGGCTCAGCGGTGAACAGCGGTAACCGCCACAACAACGCCACCGCGGCCGAGATGGCCGCTCCGATCACCAGGCCGAGAACAAGTTCGACGGCCACGTCGATGACTTGCGAACTCTCATGCGCAGCAGTGGCCAAGAAGATCAACACGAAGGGCAACGCCAAGCCGTCGTTGAGCCCGGATTCGACGTTGAGCAGGCGGCGCAGCCGCAGTGGCACATCGGAGCGACCGACCAGCGCCGACGCGAACACGGGGTCGGTGGGGGACAGAATCGCGCCGATGAGCAATGCCGTGACCCAGTCCAGTCCCAGCAGAAAGTGGGCGGGTACCGCGATACCGATCATCGTCAGCGGCATACCGAGGCCCAGAGCCCTGCCCGAGAGTCGCCAATTCTGTTTCAGCGCAGGGAGACTTGCTCTCTGTCCGTCGGTGAAAAGCACGGTGAACAGCGCGATATCGGCAAGCACGGTGACGATCTGGTCGTCGGCGTGAATGTCGTCGACGCCGAATCCGCCTGGCCCCAGAAGCGCCCCGGCGACAAGAAACATCAGCGCGGTGGACAGTACGGTGCGCGCGGCCAGGCCCGACAGCGACACACTGATGAGCAAGACGATTCCGAACGCGAGAATCAGGGCCACGCCGCCACCTCCCGAGCCAACCGAGTGCCGATCACCTTGCCTCCTCAATCGGCCGACGGACAAGCGGCGAACTGTGCCTGGCAGTCGTTCTCATCCTCAATCCGTCCCGACCGACGATCATGGGCAGTAGAGATGCTTCCCTACCACAGACTGGAGATCCGTGGATAACGCGTCGAACGGTTCGATAGCAATGTTCAACGCCTTGTGGTTTCGGCCGCAGGGTTTCGAGCTGTACGCCAAGTACGCAGAAGGCGTGATGCCGATTCTGCGGGATGTCGGCGCCGAACTCGTCACGCCCTTCCTCCCGGTAGAAGAAGCGCTCGAAGGCGAGTTCGATCCCTTCATCGTCGGATTCGTGCGGTATCCGTCGGTGCAGGCGTTCGACGAGATGTGGCAGAGCGCGCGCTACCGACAGGTGGCGCACTTTCGCACTGACGCTGTCGAACGCGCAGTGCTGACCCGCTGCTCCATCGACCCCGTCAACGCGGGCGAGGCGCTTCTCGAACCTGGTGTCGTGGTGCTGAACATGCTGTGGTTCAACGGCAACGATGGACGCGAACGCTACGACGAATACCTGGCCGCGGCCGAGCCGCTCGTCAAGAAGGTCGGCGGGCGCTACGTCACCCCTCGCTTTGTACCCGAGAAGGCCTACGACGACAACGTCATGCCCGACTTGATCTTCCTTGGCAACTATCCCTCGAAGGAGGCCGTGTTCGAGTTGGTGAACGACGCCGACTATGCACCGGCCGCGGCGATCAGGTCCGCTGCCGTCGCACGGTCGGCGACGACGATTCTGCGAGTCCACTGAGCGCCGATCCCGTCACTCGCGACTATCGAGGCTGATCATCACCTTGACGTCGTCGGGACGTGCCTCGAACGCCTCGTGAAACTTCCGCAGCGGCACTCGGCGCGTGACAAGCCGGTCAAGCCAGTCCACGTCTGCCTCGGCGAGGGCGCCGGCCGCCTGGCGGTAGTGGCGCAGATTGGCGTTGACCGAGCCGATCACAGCGTCGTTATCGAGGACAATCTCCCGATTGACCGCTCCGCCGTCCACCTTGATCGTCCGACCCGCAGGGGACAGTCCCGTCAAGCACACAATGCCGTATGCGCTCGTGTTGGCCATGGCGTCGAAGACCAGTCGAGGCGCGCCGGTCGCTTCGATCACCACGTCGGGTTGCAGCCTCGACGCCACATCGTCCATGGCCTCGTTGTGGTAGGTGGCCCCAAGGGCTTCGACCAGCGCCGGCTTTGGGCCGTCGGCGACGCGATCGAGCACATGCACCTCCAGTCCCCGCTGACTGCCGATCATCGCGGCGAGCAGACCGATGGGGCCGGCGCCGGTTACCAGGACACGGTTCGGTTCGAACCAGCTCCTCTGGCCGACCCGCTCCACCTCTTCCCACGCTTTGGCCACGACGGTGGTGGGCTCCATCAAGATTCCGACACGTTCCAGAGCCGGATCCAGTTTGACGGCGTAATCCGTTTCGACACACCATTGTTCGCTGCCGTAACCATCAAGCTCCTTGATCCCCCGCTCGGTGTACCGACCGTTGCGACACATGTCGAACTCACCGTGCGCGCACGCCCCGCACGGCACAGGGTCGGGTCGGCGCACCACGCCGACGACAAGGTCGCCGGCCGCGAAACCACAGCCTTCGGGCGCATCGATGACCCGCCCCAGAGACTCGTGACCGACTATCAGGCGTTCCCGGTCAGGGGGCGCCGAACCGTGCTCGCCGTCAAGGATCTCCTTATCGGTGCCGCAAACTCCGATGGCCACGCCGGCTACCAGCATCTCTCCGGTATCTGGCTGAGGATCAGGAAGGTCGTCAATCCGCAACGAGTCGGCGGTTCCCGGCTGGACGGTCAATGCGCGCACGCAAGTACCCATACCCCTCGGTGGGCGGCGCACACTTCTTCGGCC
>CAZOIX010000276.1:0-5891 GCA_964579685.1 uncultured Mycobacterium sp. | reverse complement strand
GATCTGATCGATCGGGTGAGGGGCTGGATGGAGTCGCTGACGACCCGCAAGGCCCGGCTGGTCGCAGTCACCCACCCGGCCGTGATCCGCGCTGCGATCGTCATTGCCCTCGACGCACCGCCGAAGTCGTTCTGGCGCATCGACGTTGCCCCGGTGAGCCGAACGGTCATGCACTTCCGCGGGCACGCCTGGACCCTGCGGGCGAACAACTAGGCCACGGGGATCAAGTCGAACGTCTCGCGCGCGACCGACAGCAGCCAGCCAGCGGCGGTCTGACTGCGAAAACGGGGCCAGTTCATCTGGAAGCTGACCACCCAGGGCTGACCGGTGCGGTCGACGGCGTACCAACTGAACGTCAGATCGCCCGGCAGGTTTCCCCCCTTGGCACCGATATAGGACCACTTCGAGTCGTCCAGCGAGATACCGGGAATGGCGGAAAGTATGTCCCGTACCGGGGCGGCGGCACCGACAGCGGCGGCCTGCAGTGCGGCATGCACCCGGCAGATGTCGCCGGCACTTCCGTACCACTCGGCACCGAACTCAGATGCCGGCGTATTGGTCCGCACTGGATCTGGTTGGTAGGGGCGGGAATTCGTCTGCTCGAGAAGCTGTGCGCGAACCTGCGGAGAGGCCAGCTTCCACTGTTGGCGGAGATCCGGCTTACCCCAGCCGATGGAAAACAGCTCGTGCATCGTCGGAAACGGCGTCATGCTCGCCGGGTCGTGATGGCCCGCGGTCACCAACGCACGCTCGACGGCGGCGGGGGTCACTCGGGCGATCAGCAGGTCGGTGGCCATGTTGTCGCTCGCCGAGATCATCTCCTGGGCCGCCTTGCGTACCGACACGTGCGCGCCGGGCGGGAGCTCTTCGAAGCGGGCGGAACCGACTGCCTTGGCCTCTTCGGTGATCGTGAGCGGGTCGTTCCAATCCAGCGTTCCGGCCTTGACCGCATCGGCAACCGCAAGCAGCACATAGAGTTTGAAGATCGACGCCAGCGGTAGCGAAAGCTCGGTGTTCGTGCCGGCCACCGCCGAGCACTTACCGTTGTCGACCTTCGACACCTGGTATGAGTACCTCGCGCCTGTCTTCGACAGCTCGGTGTCGATATCGCGCCACGTCTTGATCACCGGCTGCTTCAGCGACACCTCGAAACGATCGACCAGCCCTTCGGCGTTGGTGCGCAGCGCGATGTCCTGTGCGACACCGTAGGAAGTCAGCACGTGCAGCGTCGCCTGCCCCGCCCCGATGTCGATGCCCGCGACGGTGATCGGACGGTCCAACCACAGGTTGCCCATCGCGGACGTGACGCCGTTGACCAGCTGCGGGGCCGCCAGTGTGCGCACCCCGACGGTGCCGATGGGCCACTCGGAGTTGAGCATGTCGATGGTCTGCTTGGCGCGCAGGCCCTGTGGGGTGTTTATCTCGATCGGCACGCCGTATGTCGCGTCCGCCGCCGGAACGGACGTTGCGCTGTTGGTACAGCCTGCCGTCAGCGCGACGACAACCGCGACGGCGATCGAGTAGCCCGCCGCGCGGCGCGCGCTACGCCTTTTCGCCCGCAACGTCGAGGACAACCTCGAACTCCAGCAGCGATGCGCCAGTGGCCACGGGATTGGCGGCCTGGCCCTTGTGCGCCTCGATGGCCGGACCCGTCGCCCACGCCTGAAACGCCTCTTCGGATTCCCACTGCGTCACCACGAAGTAGCGGTCCTCACCCTTGATCGGGCGCAGCAGCTGAAAGCCCAGGAATCCGGGCTGGTTGTCAACGGCGTGCGCGCGGTGGGCGAACCGTTTCTCCAGCTCCGGCCCTGCATCGGGCGGTACCTCGATTGCGTTGATCTTCACCACAGGCATGCGGTTCAGGCTACCGAACCGCGATGGGCATGATTGCGGCATGCGATACCTGACCCCTCGCGGAGGCGAGGGCCGGCCGCTGGTACTCGTCCATGGCCTGATGGGACGGGGGAGCACATGGTCGCGGCAGCTGCCGTGGCTCACCCGACTCGGCACGGTCTACACCTATGACGCGCCGTGGCACCGCGGGCGCGACGTCGGGGATCGCCATCCGATCAGCACCGAGGGATTCGTGGCCGACCTGGGCGAGGCTGTCGAGACGCTCGGCGGTCCGGCCGTCATGATCGGCCACTCGATGGGCGCGCTGCACTCGTGGTGCCTGGCGGCGAGCCGGCCCGACCTGGTGGGCGCCCTCGTCGTCGAAGACATGGCACCGGACTTCCAGGGGCGTACCACGGGCCCGTGGGAACCGTGGCTGCATGCGCTGCCGGTCGAATTCAGCACGGCCCAAATGGTTTATGACGAGTTCGGCCCTGTGGCCGGACAGTATTTCCTGGAGGCCTTCGACCGGACCGCGACCGGCTGGCGGCTGCACGGGCACACCAAGACCTGGATCGAGATCGCGGCCGAGTGGGGGACTCGCGACTACTGGCACCAGTGGTCGCGGGTGCGGGTCCCCTCGCTGCTGATGGAGGCGGGCAACTCCGTCACGCCCGCGGGACAGATGCGCAGAATGGCCGACACCGGCCACCGGAGCACGTATCTGTACGTGCCCGGTGCCGGCCACCTGATCCACGACGAGGCGCCGCAGGTCTACCGAGATGCGGTCGAGTCGTTTCTAGCGACCCTCGCTCAACGAACCTGAGGTCGGCCAGAACGGATGCTGCTCGAAGCGCGTGCGGATGGCGTCCACGTCATGGTCGATACGCAACGCATCGCGGTCGTCGACGGAGTAGCGACCCGAGAATCGGAAGATTCCGGTCCTGTGGGCCACCAAACCGAGTCCCGCGGCGACGGCGAACGGGGCGATCAGGATCATAAGTGCGATCAAAGTGCTCATGGCAGTAATGCTGCGCTGATAAATATCCCGCCAACAGTGGCAGTAAGGACACCTTGCGATAAAATGCTGCCATGGCGATAAAGAGCGTATCGGCGCTGGTGCTGGACGGTCTAGCGGTTTTCGAGTTCGGAGTCATCTGCGAGGTCTTCGGCATCGACCGTTCGGCGGACGGCGTTCCGAACTTCGACTTCAAGGTGTGCGGTCCGGAGCCGGGCAAGCCGCTGCGGACCTCGGTCGGCGCATCCCTCATCCCCGATCACGGACTGGAGGATCTGGTGGGTGCCGACCTGGTGGCCATCCCCGCAATCGGTGGATCGGATTATCTGCCCGAGGCACTCGAAGCGGTGCGGGCCGCCGCCGACTCCGGGTCGATCATCCTCACGGTGTGCTCGGGAGCATTCGTCGCGGGCGCCGCCGGACTGCTGGATGGCCGGCCGTGCACCACGCACTGGATGCACGCCGACGAACTGGCCCGTCAGTATCCGACCGCCAGAGTCGACCGCAACGTGCTGTTCGTCGACGACGGGAATCTGATCACCAGTGCAGGTACCGCGGCAGGTATCGACGCCTGCCTCCACCTGGTCCGCCGCGAACTCGGCAGTGAAGTCACCAACAAGATCGCGCGGCGGATGGTGGTACCGCCGCAGCGTGATGGGGGCCAGCGGCAGTACATCGATCAACCGATACCGATGCGGTGCTCGGAACGCTTTGCGCCGCAACTGGACTGGATCCTGTCCAACCTGGACCAGCCGCACACTGTCGCCACCCTGGCCGCACGTGCGCACATGTCGGCCCGCACGTTCGCGCGCCGATTCGTGGAGGAGACCGGCCGCACACCGATGCAGTGGGTGACCGACCAGCGGGTGCTCTACGCCCGCACCCTCCTCGAGGAGACCGACCTCGACGTCGACCGCATCGCCGAGCGTTCCGGCTTCGGCACGGCGACGCTGCTTCGCCACCACTTCCGCCGGATCATCGGGGTGACGCCATCGGACTACCGGCGCAGGTTCTGCTGCACCACGTCCGGCGATGACGAAGCGGCCACCGCGTAACGCTATTCGCGCACGAGCGCGTACACGCGCCAGCGGCCCGGCACGCCCTTGAGATCGTGCTCGCCGCGGTCGTCGAAGGCCAGGCCTGACCCGGTGACGATCTCACGGACCGTCGAGGACACCAGCACTTCACTCGGGCCCGCAAGCCCCGACACCCGCGCTCCGATGTGCACCGCCATCCCGGCGATGTCGTCCCCACGTACCTCGACCTCCCCGGCGTGGATGCCCGCACGTATCTCGATACCGAGCACCGCGACGGCGTCGACGATGGCCGACGCACACCGGATGGCCGCACTCGGGCTGGGGAACATCGCGACGAACCCGTCGCCGACGGTGTTGACCTCGATTCCGCGGAACCGTTCGAGCTCACGACGGACCAGCCTGTCGTGGTTGTCGAGCAGGGCATGCCAACGGTCGTCGCCAAGAGCCGCCGCGCGCAGCGTGGACCCGACGATATCGGTGAAAACGATTGTGGTCAGGACACGTTCGGCCGCTGCACCCCCGCGCGCTCCCGTGATGAACTCTTCGATCTCGTCGATGATCGGTGCGCTGTCGCCGACCCAGTACAGTGCGTCCGCACCCGGCAACTCGACGTAGCGGGCACCCGCTATGTGTTCGGCCAGATATCGGCCGTGGCCGACCTGGACGAACGACGCATCCCTGCGGTGCAGCACCAGCGTCGGCGCACTGATGTGCGCCAGCTTGTCCCGCACGTCCGCCTCGGCAAGGGCCTTGCTCGATCTGCGGGCCATGCTCGGCGACGCTGCACGATTGCCCGCGGCGTCCCACCACGCACGGAATGCGGCGTCGTCCGCGACAGACGGTGCGAGGTGTGCCAACACGTCGAATCCCCGCTCGACGGCGTCGGGTTCGATTGCCACCGTCGTGAACGGACTCGCCACGCCGGCGCGCGATCCCACCTCGTAGTCCGGTGCCCACAGCGCTCTGGCAGCGCCGTTGACGATCACCAGGTTGGACACCCGTCCGGGACGGTCCGCCGCCAGGAAAAGCGCGCTCATCGCGGTGAATCCCGACGCGACTATCGTGGCCCGCTCGCAGCCGACGGCGTCCATCACCGCGACGACGTCCTCGGCCCAGCATGCGGGGGTGATCTTGTCGGCGCCGATCCGTGAGGACATCCCCATTCCGCGGTGGTCGAACCTGATCAACCTGCAGAACGACGACACCCGACGGTGAAAGCGGTACATCGAGGGCTCGGCGTCGATGGAGTCGATCGGAATGAAGGGGCCGGGCATGAAGATCACGTCGATCGGACCGTCGCCGAGCACCTGATAGGCGATGTCCAAATCGCCACGCGACGCGTATTGGGTCCGCGGCGCCGCCACTAGTCGCCTTCTCCCGCGAGTGCGAAACGCCCGTCTGCGGTCTGCTCGACCAGTCCGTCGAGCAGAAGCGAATCCAGTGCCCGATCGCGCTGGGCGGTGTCGGTCAACCACACCATGTCCAGCTGGTCCTTTCCGACCGGAGAGTTGTTGCCGCGCAGCACATCCAGCAGTCGGCCGCGGACCTGACGATCGGTGCCGGCGTAGCGCTGGGCCCGTCGGACAGCTGTCTCAAGCGCGGGATACCCCTTCGATCGCCACGCGCAGGCTGTCAACGGACACAGTCCGCATCGAGGCGAGCGCGCCGTGCAGACGGTCGCACCGAGTTCCATCAGAGCGACCGAAAATCGCGGCGCATCGGTGTCATCGGGCAGCAGGGCTGCGACATCGTCGAGGTCGCGAACCGACGCAGGGGAGTCGGCCCGGCCGTGCACCACCCTGGCCACCACCCGTCGGACGTTGGTGTCCACGACGGGCACCGGTTGGCGATGGGCGAAACAGGCGACGGCTCTGGCGGTGTACGCGCCGATCCCTGGCAACGTCAGCAGCGTCTCCACATCGGAGGGCACCACGTCGCCGTGTTCGGTGGCGATCACCGTCGCGCACTCGTGCAACCGTTTGGCGCGGCGCGGGTAGCCGAGC
>CAZOIX010000275.1:0-5893 GCA_964579685.1 uncultured Mycobacterium sp. | reverse complement strand
TGTCATGAGTCCCCTTGCCGATAGTGGTGCGCCGACACTTTTCTCACCCGGCTGCCGCCAACACCGAAACACCGCCCGCGACGTGCAGGCCGTGTTCGCGGATCGCGCCGAACATCACGAGTCCGAATCCCGGTGCGTCATCGGAGAGTTTGACCGTGTGCACCCCGAGGTCGCGCAGGATCCACGCCACGGTCTGCGAGACGGGTTCGGCGGTAGGCATGTGGTGATCTGACAGCCCGCAGGCGCGTACCGGCCCGGGTGGCCGCAGGTACACGATCATGCCGCTGCCCCGTGACCGCATCGTGGTCACCGCGTGCTCCAGTTCTCCGCCACAGCGGCACGCCGTCGAGCCGAACACGTCTCCGGTGAGGCACTCGACATGGACATGCAGAAGTATCGGCACGTCGGCACCGGCCTCGCCGATGATCATCACCAGGTGCTCGCCGCCGGCAGCCGCCGGGTGGACGTCGCGGAAGCCGATCACCCGGGACGCGCCGAGCTTGGTGGGCAGGGTGGCCTCCGCCGATCGCACGACCTGTGGCTCGGTACGCCGCCGATACGTCACGAGGTCGTCGATCGAGACCATGCTCAGACCATGTGTCTTCGCGAATTCCACCAACTCGGTCCCGCGGGCCATCGCAGCGGGCTGTTCACGAGAGACGATCTCGCACAACGCCGCCGCGGGCCGCCTGCCGCCCAGCCGAGCCAGGTCCACGGCCGCCTCAACCGGTCCGGGGCATTTCAGCACTCCGTCCTCATCGGCCCGCACTGGAACGACGTGCCCTGGGCGCCGGAAGTCGGACGCTCTGGAGGTCACCGACGCCAACGCCGCGATGGTCTTGGCGCGGTCGGTCGCCGAGATCCCCGTGCCGGTGCCGCGCCAGTCCACCGCAACCCGGTCCGCCACACCGCCACCGCCACCGCCACCCTGGCGGTGGCACATGGGCGGCAGGTTCAACCGGTCACACTCCGAGACCGGCAGTGCGACACGGACATATCCGGAGGTATGCCGGACAGTGAAAGCCAGGAGGCCTGGAGTGGCCGCCTCGGCAGCGAGCACGACGTACCCCTGTTCACCGTGCGCCGTGTCGGCAACGACGACGACCGGACGACCCGCAGCGACCGCCGTAACCGCGCGCCGCACCCGCACATCGGTGGTTCTCACTCTGGCCTCGTCACCCGCGGCCGCTAACGAAGCCCGTGCAGGAAGTCGAGCAGCAGCCGGTTGATCTCCTTCGGCTCTTCCTGCTGAATCCAGTGCCCGACGTCATCGATCATGTGTGTGCCGGTGTAGTTCGGCATCATCTCGTCGGCGCGTTCGATGGCTTCGAGACCCCATGTGGTGCCGACGTCGTATTGACCGCCGATGAACACCGCGGGTGGGGTCAGCGGCGTCCCTTCCTGATCGGCCAGGTCGTGCCAGTCGTTGTCGATGTTGTGATAGAAGCTCAGCGGTCCGCCGAAGCCTGACCGCTCGAATTCGCCTGTGTAGAAGTCGACATCCTCTTCGGTGAACCAGTCCGGCAACTTCTCCGGATAGACGAAGGCGTCCTTGAGTCGCGCCCCCTCCGGCATGCACAGCGGCCCGGCCCGGATCACGTCCAGCGGGTCCATCGCGGCCAGGTCGACCCCGGTCGCCTCGGCTGCCCTGGTGGCGGCGATCATGCCGTCACCGGACACCGTATAGGTGAGTCCCACCAGCCAGCCGCGCAGGTCCTCCTCGATCTCGGCGATGATGCCGTCCTGCGCCGAGAAGTAGTCCTGGTACCAGATCTTGCCCGGTCCCGCGATCTCGAGGTGATAGTCGTTCGGGCGCCGCTCCCCGAAAGGGCTGCCGGGCAACGCGATCACGCCACGCCCGGCGAAGGGACAGCTGAGACCCGCCACACCTGCGCACCGGTCGGGATGCAGCCAGGCGAACGTCCAGGCCACCGGTGCGCCCCAGTCATGCCCGACCACCACCGCCTGCTTCTCGCCGTAGGCGTCGATCACGCCGAGAATGTCGCCGGCCAGCTCCTTGATGCGATACGCCGACTGCACGCGATACTTCGACGAGCGCCCGTACCCCCGCTGGTCGATCGCGACCACCCGGTAGCCGGCCTCGGCGAGCGCTGGAAGCTGGTGCCGCCAGGAATACCAGGACTCCGGGAAGCCGTGGATCAACACCACCAGCGGCCCATCGCCCTCCTCCACTGCGTGGATCCGGGTGCCGCCGCAGTCGAGCATTCGATGTGTCTGACCCATCTCGGTTGCCTCTCTGCTTCCGTTCAGTGTGTTCCAGTGCCCGCCAAACCGACTGCCATTTCGTCGGTCTGGATCGGTGGATCGACCGCGGGCACCGTGCGGTCGGAGTAGTTGCGTGCGATCAGCGTCTGCTGACCAGACAGCTTGGTACGCGCCCACTTACCGAGCACGCGAGCGGCAACCTTCGGCATCATCAGCGCCGCGGGCGGCTTCACCAGATGAACGACGGCGAGGAATTCGCGATACGCGTCGATGTCGTCGTGCACCAGCTCGAGGACGCGGTCCATGTACCAGGTGAGCGCGCCGAAATAGAACGGGCGCTTGTCGTGCACACCCTTGATCCAGTCGAAGCGCAGGTTCTGCTCGCGGATCACGAACCAGGCCGTATCGGCCATCTTGCTGATCTTGCGGTAATAGCGACGCGGCAGCTCCGCGTGTCCCGCACCATACCTGGCGAGCAGGAGCTGCATCTCGCGTACTTCTTTGAGCGCCAAGCTCATCCCGAGGCCGGACACCGGATCGGCGCTGGTGTAGGCGTCGCCGACAACCAGCACTGCGCGCGGTAGGTTGTGCTTCTTTTCGTAGCGGAGCCGAAGCATGTTGGGGTAGCGGAAGTTGTAGATCGGCGAGGCCGGTTCCAGTCCGTCGATGTTCTCGCCGATGACCGGTGAGGGCATCAGGTCGGCGAACCGACGGAACTCCTGCGCGGTGCGCGGGGGTGAGTAGCAGTTGTAGGCGACAAGCGACGTGGACAGGATGGTGCGCGAGCTGTCCGTGTAGTACTGCGCGGCGTAGGTGTCCTCATAGGGGCGGTACGCGTAGCAGATCACCATCACCTTGTCCTGCCATTGCCGCTCCGGTGGCACATGGTGCTGCATGGTGGAGTAGAAGCAGTTGATGATGTCCTGCTCGACTTCGGGGGCCCCGATCCCGATGCGGTCGAGGAACTCCGGGATGCGGGTGTTCTTACCCGAGGCGTCCACCACGAACTCCGCGGGCACCACTTCCAATTCACCGTCACGATCCACGGCGACGCCGAGCACGGTGTTGCTGCCACGGTCGTAGACGAGGTCGCCCACCTCCGACTCGTAGCGGAATTCGATGCGAGGTTCGTCATCGAGCCGACGTCGCACGCACCATTCGAGCAGCGGACGTCCGGCACAGACGATCTGGATATCGCTGGTGCCGGGCTTCTTCCAGGTACCACCCAACCGGATGCGGTACTGGTCCGCCATGTCGACCTTGAACGCGCCCTCGCGCACCATGTCGTCGACGATGCCGGGGAAGATGCGCTCCAGCTCGATCTGCCCAGCGGTCAGCAGGTGGTGCAGATGCCACCCCTGCGCCGCGCCCGGCCTGCCCTCCCGGCGAGAGTGCCGACCGTCCTTTTCGAGGACGATCACCCGGTCGAACGTCTGGGTCAGCACCTTGGCCGCGGCGATGCCCGCGATGCTGCCGCCGATGACGACCGCGGTACGGTGACCGCGTCGCCGCACATCTGCGAGGTCGAGCTGTGCGTAGTCCAGGCGAGCGGGCGTGCGGCGGCGCACGGCACCACTGGGCACGAACTTCTCGTAGTACAAGCCGATGCGATGGATACCGTTGTTTTCCAGCCAGTTTCGCGTCGCCTCGACCATCGCCGCGGGGCCGCAGAGGTAGATGTCGGCGTCGTCACCAAGCATTTCCGCGTCCAGCAGATCAGTGACGAGACCGACCGGCCCGTCCCAGTCCGCGGCCGGCTGGGACACGATCGTCTGCACCGTCAATCCCGGAATGCGTTGTGTGAGCGCGTCGAGTTCGTCGAGCTTGCACAGATCTTCGGCGGTGGTCACGCCGTACAGGAGGTGGACCGGCTGGCCGATATCGGCATCGAGGCTCTGGGCCATCGCCAGGATCGCCGACAGGCCGGTGCCGCCCGCGACCAGGATCACCGGCCGCGCCACCGGTCGCAGGTAGAAGCCGCCCTTGCTGCACCGCAACGCGATGCGATCGCCGGGCTGCGCCCGATCGCGCAGATAGTTCGACATCACCCCGTCGGGCAGCAGCCGGATGATGAACTCCAGTTCGTCGCGACCGTCGGCGGGATGTGCGTAGGAGTAGTTGCGCCAGGCGTCGGTTCCGGGAACCTGCAGCTGGGCGAACTGACCGGCCTTGTAGGCGATGGGGTCCGCCATGGCCGAGACGTCCACGCGCAGCACGGCGGTCGTGGATGACAGCTGGCTCACGGCAGTCACCACGCCATATCCGGTGACCAGCCGTGCGGCATTGTCGTCGACCGGATATTGCAGCTCGATCTGGCAGTCCGATTCGGCAAAGGTCTGGCACGTCAGGATCTTTCGCGCCGACCGTTCCACATCGGACAGCCCTTCGGTACGCCCCATTTCGTACTCGCCGGACACGCAGGTCGCAACGCAGGTACCGCAGATGCCGCTCTGGCATTCGTTGACGATGGCGACGCCGTGCTCTTCGGCCGCCTCCAGGATGGACTGATCCGGCTGCACCGGCATGTCCTTCTGCGTGCCATCCGAATATCGGACGGTGATCTGATGAGCCTCCACGCGAGCTGTCCCTTCCTACCAGTGCCTAGACGACCGCGGCTGTCGGCTTTTTCGCGATTCTCGCGTTGAGCCTTGGCATGACCTCCTCTGCGAGTAACCGCATCGAGTCCTTCCAAGGACCGGGGTTCTCGCTGTAGTCGAATCCGAGAACCAGCAGGTGACCGAATCCGCCGACCTGGTCGTAGGTGGCCTCCAGCTTGTCCACCACCGTGTCGACCGACCCGACCACGAACGTGTTCTCGGCGAGGTACTCCGGGGTGACATCGGAATCGGGCACGGACGCGTCGTGTTTGTAGAACTTCGTCATGCCCATCGTCTTGAAGGTCGGCAGCACGTATTCGCGCATGTTCCGCCCCAGCATGCCGTCGACGGCGTAGCGGAACGCCTTTTCGTCCGTTTCCGCCACCACCACTTCGCGCACCAGGCGCCACTCCCGGCGATCGGGGGTGCGACCGCTGCGCTCGGCGCCTTCGAGCACCGCATCCCAGTGCGTCGCGACGTAGTCGGTGTTGAGGTCGAGGCTCATGGGTATGTAGCCGCGCTCGCCTGCAAGTTTGAGGGTTTCAGAGCCCGCACTGAAGCCGGTCACCCCGATCGGTGGGTGCGGCGCCTGGAACGGCTTGATGTGACGGCGCATCAGACCGTCGTACATCGGCGCAATCCCGTTGGCGTTCCAGTACTTTCCACGGTGTTCCCACGGCCCGTCCTCGGTCCACACACGCAGCATGATCTCCAGCGCTTCACGAGTCATCTCGCGGTGTTCACCGTTGTGGCCGTCGACGTCGAACAGTGCCCAGTCGCCCGGGATACCGCTGGCGCCGACGCCGAGCATGAAGCGGCCTTGGGCGAGGTGGTCGAAGTAGGCGACGCGGTGCGCCAATTCCACCGGGTGGTGGTACGGCAGCAGGTGTGCGCCGGGCGCCAGCTTGATCGACTTCGTGCGGAGCAGTGCCTGCGCCAACAACAGGTCGGGCGCGCAGATCGGCTCCCAGGGCACGGTGAAGTGCTCGCCCACCCACGCCTCGACGTAACCGAGCTGGTCGGCGAGCTCGATGATGTCGAGGTCCCACTGGGTCGCGTCGTACAGGCTC
>CAZOIX010000274.1:0-5924 GCA_964579685.1 uncultured Mycobacterium sp. | reverse complement strand
CCGACGTGTCGCGCCCACGTTTGGCGCCACAGCCGGGCACGTCGAGCGCGATGCAGTCGACACCTTCGGATGCTGACAGCCGGTGAATCACATCGTCCCAGAGCCAGCTGCCCTGGCCGCCCCCGTGCAGCAAGGCGAAATTGGTTGCCGCCACCATCGCTTTCCGTCCGCCGGGAAGGTCGTGTCGACCCGCAATAGTAGTTCGCGCCCGCGGCCACCGGGCTGCCTTCGGCTCTCACCCCATCAATTGCGCCGCGACCGTCGCGCCGAGCTCCCAGCATGCCTCGAGGTCGGCCTTGCTCGGCTTACCAGACACCACCACGTATTCGGCGGCCTTCGTCCAGCCCAGTCCCGTGGTGATCGCGGTGACGCCGTTCTCGGCGCCTTCAGTGCCCTCGTTACCGTGCAGGTAGAGGCCGAATGGTCGCCCACGCGTGGCGTCCAGGCAGGGGTAATAGCAGACGTCGAACGCGTGCTTCAGGGCACCGCTCATGTAGCCGAGATTGGCGGGGCTGCCCAGCACGTAGCCATCCGCCTCGAGCACGTCAGTCGGCGTGACGGTGAGGGCGGGTCGGCGCACCACATCGACCCCCTCGATCTCGGGATCGGTGGCGCCCGACAGCACCGCCTCGAACATTTCCTGACAGTGCGGCGACGGGGTGTGATGCACGATCAGCAGCGTCTTGGTCGATTGCGCGGTCACGTCCGCTCCTCCATCTCGACTGCCTTCTTCATGGCTTCCCGCGCGCGGCTACGATCGCCCGCGTAGTCGTAGGCACGGGCCAGCCGATACCAGCGTCGCCAGTTGTCCGGGTCGCTCTCCAGTTCGTCGCGCACCGTCACGAAGAGCGCATCGGCGGCCTCGCGCTTGATGCGCCCGGACGGCATCCTCGGCAGCGAGCTGACATCGAGTTCCATGCCCTCGTCCTTGACGATCCTGCCCAGCCGCTGGTGTGTGAGACCGGCCCGCAGGGTGCTGACCATGACCCAGATGCCGATCAGCGGCATGATCATCAACGCCAGACCAAGCCCGATCGCGGCGGGCTCGCCAGACGTGATGAACGCCATCGCGATTCGGCCGAGCAGAAAGAAATAAACCACCAGCGCGACGCACATGAAGCCGATCAGCAGCTGAACGCGCAGGGCTTGCGATCTCTCACTCATCAGAGGTCGAGCAGCGGCTCGATGCCCACGGTCAGGCCCGGACGTTCGGCCACCGTGCGCACCGCGAGCAGGACCCCGGGGACGAAGGATGTGCGATCGAAGCTGTCGTGCCGAATCGTCAAGGTTTCACCCATCGTGCCGAAGAGCACTTCCTGGTGCGCAACGAGACCGGCCAACCGCACGGAGTGCACCGGTACTCCGTCGACGTCGGCGCCTCGGGCCCCGTCGAGGCCGGTGCTGGTCGCATCGGGGTTGGGGGGAAGCTCCTTGCGCGCCTCGGCGATCAGCCGCGCGGTGCGCGTGGCCGTGCCCGACGGCGCGTCGGCCTTGTGCGGATGGTGCAGTTCGATGATTTCGACCGATTCGAAGAACCGTGCGGCCTGTTGCGCGAAATGCATCGACAGGACGGCGCCGATCGCGAAGTTCGGGGCGATGAGCACGGCGACGTCCGGTTTGGCGGCCAGCCACTCTCGGACCTGGCCGACCCGCTCATCGGTGAACCCGGTAGTGCCGATGACCGCGTGGATTCCGTTGTCGACCAGAAATTTCAGGTTGTCCATCACGACATCGGGATGTGTGAAGTCGATGACGACCTCGGTGCCCGAATCCACCAACTGACTCAGCGCATCGCCGGCATCGACACCCACGGTGAACGTCAGGTCGTCGGCATCCTCGACGGCTTCCACCATCGTCGCGCCGACCTTGCCTTTGGCTCCCAGCACCGCCACTCGCATGGGGCAACCCTAGTTGGTTGCCCGGACCGTCGGTTCACTCTGCGTCCAGGGCTTTGTAGGCCCGCCACGCCTTGGCGATCCCGTACTCGGCGACCAGGAGCAGCACCGCGCGTATCTGTTCGCGGCCGGCCCCCGCGGCGAGGGCCAGATCGACATGCAGCGCGAATGAGTCATCGAGGGTCTGGTTCAGCACGTCGGCCGCCAGGCACGACAGCGCGCGCTCCCGCGGCGACAGATCACCGGTGGACCAGCGCTGGTCGAACTGGTTGACGAAGAACTTTGCGAAATCGGCATCGAGACCGTTGAGTTCCTCGAGGACCCTCGGCGGAACCTCTTGAGCATTGCTGCTGTCCGCGGGTTCCGAGGGCGCCGCTCCAGCATCGAGCTGCTGCAGCGCCACCGCCGCTGTCGGATAGCCCACATACGGCCCGAGGTGGCGTATCGCCGCCACACACTCCTGCACCGAAACGCCGTTGGCGCCGGCCATCTGGACATGGGTCACCAGCGGAAAACCGAGGTTGGCCGTGCACATGTCGGCCGCGAGAAAGACGAACGTCTTCTCCCGCATCGTCAGCTGCGGCAGCGACCACGCATGCATTCCGAGTTCGGTCGCCATCCTGCCGAATTCGGGATCGAGCGCCTGCACCTGCTCCGCGTTGACCAGCTTCATCGGATCGCTCCCGTCTGAACGGGCGCCACCGCTCGCGAGCCCGGCGCGGGTAGATGAAACACCTTGCGGCGAAGCGCATCCAACGTCGGCGCGGGAAGCCACCTGGCCACATTGGCCAGCAGCTGCGCATGCTTGCCCGTCAGATAGGAGGCACGTGGACGCCGTGCCGTCAGTGCCCTGAGCACGGTATCCGCCACCACCTTTGGGGGGCTGCCGTTTCGCTCCTGCTTCGCCGCCACCGACACCATCGCCAGATAGCCATCGCGGTACATCTCACGACCCTGATCGGACATGCCATCGACGATTGCGGCGGCGTCGTGTTCGAGCTTGTCTACCGCCCCGCTGTTGATGCTCGCCGGTTTCACCACCACGACTTGGATGTCCCACGGCGCAAGTTCCTGGCGGAACGCTTCGGCAATCGACGCGATGGCGGCCTTCGACGCCGTGAGCGGTCCCCCGAACGGCGGCGTGAACCGGTCGCCGATCGAGCCGATGAACACCACGCGTCCCCTGGCCTGCCGCAGCAGCGGGAGAAACGCCTGGGTCACCGCGACCTGTCCGACCACGTTGATCTCGAGCTGTCGTCGCAGGGACTCCAGCGTCACCATTTCCATCGGGGAGGCGACCCCGATTCCGGCGTTGTCCACCAGCGCGTTCAGGCCCGCCGAACCCACGTGTTCGGCCACTGAGGCGATCACCTCGGCGATCTGGTCGGTGTCGGTGACATCCATCAGCACCGGCGTCACCTCTGCGGCGGCTTGTTGCAACGCGTCGCCGTCGGCGGTTCGGCGCACCCCGGCGAACACGTGCCAGCCCGCTTCGGCGAGGCGTAACGCCGTCGCCCGTCCGATACCGCTGGACGCTCCGGTGACGACCACATGCGGCTGGGTACAGGTCATGATTCCTCCAATGCGGGCGCGCGGTCGACATGTCGACGCCGAATGTTCATGCCTCAACCATGGCCTCGCCTCAGGGGCCACCGCATCTGTCGCGTGACTGTATTCAGCGCAGGTCGAGTCCGGCCAACTCGTGCCGGTCGGCCACGCCGAGCTTCGGAAAGGCCTTGTAGAGGTGGTAGCCCACCGTGCGCGGGCTGATGAACAGCTGCGCACCGATGTCCCGGTTGCTCAGACCCGTCGCGGCCAGCCGCACCACCGCCAACTCCTGCGGGGTCAACCGCCCGCCGGCCCGCTCGCCGGCCGAGGCCACGCTCTCGCCGGTCGCGCGCAGTTCCGTCCTGGCGCGCTCTGCCCACGACCGCGCACCGATCTCGTCGAACACCGTCAGTGCCGCACGCAGCGGTTCGCGGGCGTCGGACCGTCGCCGCACGCGGCGCAGCCACTCTCCGTACAGCAGTTCGGTACGGGCCAGCGACATCGGCCGATCGATCTCGCGGTGCAGGTCCAGCGATGCCCCATAGTGCTCCTCGGCAACGTCGTCAGCGGCCAGCAGTGCCCGGCAGCGATGCAGGTTGGCCCGGATCGCCGGATCCTGGCGATCGGCCGCCCAGGCTTCGTAGGAGGCGAGTATTTCTGCGGCCCGGTCGGGATGGCCGCTGCGCGCGGCCGCCTCCACCCACTCCGGGGCGGCGAGGTAGCCGAAGGCGATGTGGCGACGTAGCCGCGGCGTCAGCGATTCGAATCGTTCCAGCGCCGCAGCGTACCGGCCAAAGCCGAGGTCGAGCACGGCCAACGCCAGCACAGCGAGGCCGACCGTCGACGAATGGCGCTGCGTCCCAATGTGAATCGCTTCCTGCGCCAGCTCCCGGCAGCGGTCCTCGTCGCCTGTCAATGCCGTCACACGGGCCAATACGCCACGCATGTTGGCCGCCGAGTGCGGCTGGCCGGTGTCGTCTGCGATGCGGACACCATCACCGGCGGCCCTCAGCGCCTCCTGCAGCCGCTCCGAGACGAGCGCGGCCTGCGAAAGCGTCAGCAGGATATGCGGCAGTCCGCCGATCATGCCGCGCTGGCGCGATTCGGTCAGCATTCGCCTGCCCTGCGCCAGTGCCTCGTCGGCCTCCCCGATGAGGAGCCGCAGAAAAGCACTGTGTCCGGGCAGGTTGCCCACGGTGGCCCCGAGCTCCCCGGTACGGATCGCGTGCACCGCGGGCGCCAGCGGGGGCACCTGCCCTTGAGGCCAGCCTGCCTGCAGCTTGGCCACGATCGCCGTCGCAGCCAGCATGGGCTGTAGTGGGTGGCCCTCGGGCAGGGCCAACGATTCGATCATCGTGATCGCCTCGGCAAGCCTGGGTGCCTCATCGGCGAAATGGGCGATCCGTACCGATTCGATGAGCAAACCGGCCGCTTGCTCACGATCGTGGTCGTAGACGATCACAGCCCCGTCGAGCAGGATCTCCGAGGCCCGACGTGCTGTGCTCCGTTCGAATTCCACCCGTGCCCGCACCCTGGCCAGCCGTGCCAACGTCGCGGGATCCGATGTCAGCTCAGCCGCTTCGCGCGCGAGTGCCTCCGCCCGATCCAGCTGCGCGCAGTCGCGAGCGCTGTGCGCCGCGGCAGCCAGCCGCTGGCCACGCACGGCCGGCGCCGCCGTCAGTCGCGCAGATCGCTCGTGCGCCGCGGCGCTGGCCGCGTACCCTCCGCGACGGTCGGCCCGCAGTGCCGCCTCCTCCATCGCCTGCGCGGCGGCATCGTCGTAGCCGATCGCGGCGGCGGCGAGATGCCAGGCGCGCCGGTCGGCGTATTCGGGGGCCGCCATCGCGTCCGCCAGCACGCGATGAACCTCTGCCCGCTCGCGCACCGTGGCGTGCCCGTAGACCGACGACCGGATCAGCGGATGCCGGAAAACCAGCGAATCGTTGGTCACCGTGACCAGTCCGGCGCGTTCGGCCGGCTGGAAATCGTTGAAGCCGAGTCCCATCCGCTCGGTCGCGACCAGCAGGAGGCCGAGTTGGCCGGTGTCCTCGGCCGCCGCGACCAACAGCGCCTTGCGGGTCGCCGACGGCAGCTGATCCACCTGGTCACCGAACGCGTCCAACACCCGGCGTCCGCTACTCGACCGTCCCGCGGCGACCGCGGTCGCGCCGATGGAAGGCTGACCGCCGCGGGCCGCACCGGCGAGTTCGATCAGCGCAAGCGGATTGCCGTCCGCTTCCGAAATGAGCCGGTCACGCCGGCTCGGCGGGAGTTCGGGCGAGCGCTCGGCTAGCAGCGCCGCGGCAGCCGAGGAGCTCAGACCGGCGAGCGGCAGCACCCTGAAACCGCGAAAGTCGGCGGGCAGCTCATCGCGAACAGCCATCAGCAGCACCACCCCCTCGGCGCCCAGCCGCCGGCCCGCGAACAGCAGTGCGTGCAGGGACGCATGATCGAGCCACTGGGCGTCGTCGACGAGGCAGA
>CAZOIX010000273.1:0-5942 GCA_964579685.1 uncultured Mycobacterium sp. | reverse complement strand
CAGGACGGACGACAAGCGCCGAGCCGTGAGTTCGCTCGGTGCGCAGGCGGTAGCGGGACTTCACGACATCGCCAGGCAGGCAGAGGTCCTCATCGTCTGCGTTTTCACCGATGAGCAGGTGGCACAGGTTTGCTCCCCCGGCGTGCTTTCCGCAATGACCCCCGGCGCCGCGCTCGTCGTCCACACGACCGGAAGTCCTCGGACGGTACAGGCGGTCGCCGCCCATTCTCCGGGTATCGCCGTCGTCGACGCCCCGGTCAGCGGCGGACCACACAACATTGCCGCGGGTGAGCTCACGGTGTTCGTCGGTGGTCCCGATGATGCCGTCGCATGCGTGCGCCAGGTGCTGGCCGCATATGGCGATCCGATCCTGCACGTCGGCGCGCTCGGAGCCGGGCAGGCCGTGAAGCTGACCAACAATGCGATGTTCGCCGCGCAGATCGGACTGCTTCGCGAAGCCGTCGCATTGGGCGATCACCTCGGGGTGGGAGAGGAGAAGCTGCTGGAGGCGATCACGCACGGCAGCGGAGCGAGCACGGTGGCGGGGTTCGTCGCGGCCGGCGGCTCGGTGGACGGCTTCATCGAACGGACCCGCGAGTTCATCGGCAAGGACGTCGACGTGGTCCGCAAGATCGCCGCTGAACTGGGTGAGGACCTCGGCCTACTCGACGAGGTGATCAATGCCGGAATTCGGTCGTGAAACAGATGCGATTCTGCTGTCTCATCGGCGTCCGGTGAGGCATACTATACGTTACAGAAATGCAGCCTCGCGTAACGGCAGCCGACGTCAGCCCCGCGGCGAAAGAGGAGACCATGACCAAGCCGAAATTGGTGTTCAGCCCTGTTTCGCAGGACTACTTCGAGAATCCGTACGAAATCTATGAGCGGATGCGCGACGAAGCGCCGATCTACTACGACGAGCAAGAGGACTTCTATGCGCTGACCCGGCACGAGGACGTCGCCGCCGCGCTCAAGGACACCGACTCGTTCTCGTCATCCCGCGGCTGCGACCTCGGCATGGTCCGGTCCGGCGAGTTGCCACAGAAGTCGATCATCTTCATGGATCCGCCGGAGCATCGGCATATGCGCAGCCTGCTGAACAAGGCGTTCACGCCGCGGGCTATCCAGTCGCAGCGCGAGACCGTCATCGAGGTCGTCGAGCACTACCTTTCCAAGGTCGACCCCGACCACTTCGACGTGGTGCAGGACTTCTCGGGCCCGTTCCCCGTCGAGGTGATCACCAGGATGGCCGGCGTGCCGGAGGAGTTCCGACAGCAGGTGCGTCATTGGATCGACACCAGCCTGGAACGCGAGCCCGGCCAGATCGAGCTTTCCGAGAAGAACATGCAGGCCAATATCGACTCGGGCATCTACTACTACGGCCTGGTCCAGGAGCGGCGCCAGAACCCGCAGGACGACATGATCAGCCGGCTGATCGCTGCGGAGATCCCCTGCGAGAACGGCGAGATGCGCAAGCTCGACGACATCGAGATCACCGGCTTCACCACGCTGCTCGGCGGCGCTGGTGCGGAGACCGTCACCAAGCTGATCGGCAGCGCGGTGGTCGAGTTCGCCAAACATCCCGAACAATGGCAGCTGCTGCTCGACGACCGGAGCAAGGTACCCGACGCTGTGGAGGAGCTGCTCCGCTACGTCGGACCGGTGCAGTACAACGTGCGCTACACGCTCAAGGACGCTGTACTGCCCAACGGCACCGTGCCCGCAGGCAAGCCGGTCTTCATCATGAAGGCCGCGGCCAACCGGGACCCGCGCGCCTACGACCGCGCCGATGAGTTCGACATCACCAGGGACCGGACTCAGTCACCGCACATGGGCCTTGGCTATGGCATTCATAGTTGCCTCGGCGCGGCACTGGCCCGACTGGAAAGTGTGATCGCGCTCGAGCATCTGCTCGACTTCATGCCGCGCTACGAAGTCGACTTCGCCGGCCTGCACCGAGTCACCATGCAGAACGTCGCCGGCTACCACAACGTGCCAGTAAAAGTATTGAAGTGACCGCGCCGGAGACGGAGGGGGATCTGTCATGACTCAAAAAATCGAGGTCGACTTCGGCCTCTGTGAGAGCAACGGGGTGTGCATGGGCATCGACCCCGAGATCTTCGACCTGGATGATCAGGACTACCTGCACGTGCTGCAGGACGAGGTCACTCCTGAAAACGAGGACCACGTCAAAGAGGCTGTGCGCCAGTGCCCGCGCCAGGCGATCTTCATCAAAGACGAATGACCACATCCGAACTCGTATTCGATCCGTTCTCCGAAGAGTTCTTCAACGGCCCCTGGGATATCTACCGGCGCATGCGCGAGGAAGCGCCGGTTTACTACAACGCCGAGCACGACTTCTACGCGCTGTCGCGGCACGAAGATGTGGCGGCGGCATACAAGGACTTCGAAAGCTACTCATCGGCATACGGATTGGACCTGTCGACCGTCCGCTCGGACGAACCGATGATGGCCAAGATGATCATCATGATGGATCCGCCGGAGCACCGGCAGATGCGCAGCCTCGTCAACAAGGTCTTCACCCCACGGGCCATCGAGGCGTTGCGGCCCATGGTGACCGAGACCATCGATCGCTATCTCTCACAGGTGTCCTCCGGCCGTTTCGACGTGGTTCGCGACTTCTCGGCGCTGTTCCCGGTGCAGGTGATCACCCAGATGCTGGGCGTGCCCGAGGAGTACCGCCGACAGGTCGGCGAATGGGTTGATATCACGCTGGCGCGTGAACCCGGTCAGATCGACATGTCCGAGAAGGGCATGGAGGCGGTCGCGGAGTTGATGGGGCTCTACTACAACATCATTCAGCAGCGCAGAGCGCAACCGCATGACGACATGTTCAGCAGGTTGATCGCTGCCGAGGTCGAACGTGAAGACGGCGAGAAGCAGTCGCTCGACGACTTCGAAATCGCAGGATTTGCCACTCTGCTGGGCGGTGCCGGTGCGGAGACGGTGACCAAGCTGGTCGGCAACGCCGTGGTGACCTTCGCACGCAATCCCGATCAGTGGCAGAAGTTGCTCGACGACCGCAGCAAGATTGGCGCCGCGGTCGAAGAGTTGCTCCGGTACGAGGCGCCGAACCAGTACAACGTCCGACGCTCGATGAAAGAGATTGAGCTGCACGGCGTCACGATTCCGGAGGGTAAACCCGTCTTCCTTCTCGCGGGGTCGGCGAATCGTGACCCCGAAGCGTTCACCGACGCCGATACGTTCGACATCGACCGCGATCGCGCCGAGGCGCAGAATCTCGGTTTCGGATACGGGGTGCACAGTTGCCTTGGCGCTGCGCTGGCCCGGATGGAGAGCGCGATAGCGCTCGAGCGGTTGCTCGACCACATGCCGCGCTATGAAGTCATCTCGGAGGAGTGCAAGCGAGTGGCGGCGCAGAACGTCGCCGGCTGGTCTTCGGTCCCGGTTCGCGTACTGGACTAGCGGATATGCGATTCGTCTTCGTGCATGGTGGTTTCCACGCCGCATGGTGTTGGGAACGCACGATCGCAGAACTGGAGAAGCTCGGGCACGTCGGGGTAGCGGTCGACCTGCCCGGCCACGGCGCCCGCGTCGACGAGGAGTCGACGCTGGCGAACCGCAGGGACGCCATCGTTGCGGAGCTCACGAGAGGTGATGTGCTCGTCGGGCACTCGGGAGGCGGATTCGACGCCACCCTGGCCGCCGATGCCGCACCGGATCGGGTCAGCCACATCGTCTACCTGGCCGCGGCGTTGCCGCGAGAGGGACGTACCTACCCCGAGGCGATGGCGATGCGCGACTCGGAAGACGGCGAGTTCGAGGCCGACGTCGGAGAGATGTTGGGCTACTTGAAGTTCGACGACGACGGCGCGATGTGGTTCGCCGACTTCGACGGTGCGTGGAAGTACTTCTTCCACGATTGCGACGAAGCCACCGCCCAGTGGGCGTTCGAACATCTGGGGCCCGAACGCTTCGGCGACACCACGGTCACGCCGGTATCGGTGCCACGGTTCTGGGCGGCTGATCTCCCGCGCAGCTTCATCCGCTGCCTTCAGGATCAGTCGATGCCGCAATGGCTGGCCGACACCGTCACACGCCGTCTCGGAGTGGAGCAGCTGACGATCGACACGTCACACTCGCCGTTTCTGAGCCGTCCGCGCGAACTCGCCGAGTTACTCGTGCACGCCACCACGACAACGCCGACCGGCCCGCTGATCCCCGACTGAATTTCTTCCTTTCTTCCGCGAGCAGACGCAAAACTGCCTATTTTCGGCCGAATAACGACAGGTTTGCGTCTGCTCGTGGAGAGTTATCCACAACCCGGCCCAAGGGTGTCTTTCCCGGGTGGCCCCTGCGATCAATGATCGATGCATGTCCCTCGACGAGTTGTTCGCCTTACAACGCGGTCTGGCGACAACCGAGCAGTTGCTCGCGATGATGTCGTATCGAACCCTCGTCAGGCGCATCAGGGACGGAAAGATCGTCCGTGTTTGGCAAGGGGTGTATGCCCAACATCCACCAAATACGATCGACCGACTTGCGGCGCTCGACCTCGTATCCGGAAAATCAATTGTCGCGTGCATGCACACCGCCGCGGAGCTGCACGGCTTCTCCACGGAGAGTGACACCCGCATCCACATCCTGGATCCAGCAGTGCGGATGCGCGTGTCGGCGAACCTCATGGTTCACCAGCGAATTGGCGCACCGCTCAAACATATTCAGGGTCGGCTGGCCACCTCACCAGCGTGGACTGCCGTCGAACTGGCACGCACGCTGAGGCGCCCCCGCGCGCTCGCCGTTTTGGACGCCGTCTTATTCAAGCGATGCTGCACGACGACGGAGTTGTGCACAGCGGTCGACGAACAGAAGGGTCGCCGTGGGATCGTGAAAGTCCGAGAGCTGATCCAGCTGATCGACGGTCGATCGGAATCACCCATGGAGAGTGAAGCCCGACTCGTCTTCATCGAGGGCGGACTTCCAAAGCCGGAAGTGCAATACGAGATCGTCGATCGATGCGGGAAGCGCTGGCGCGTGGACTTCGCTTGGCCACATGCGATGGTTGTGGCTGAGTACGAAAGTATGGATTGGCACGCGACTCGTGAGGCGCTCAGGCATGACCGGATGAAGGTCGCCAGACTGCAAGAATGCGGATGGACGACAATCCCCATAGTGATCGACGATGTGCGTTGTCATCCGACTGACTTATTGGTGCGGATTGCCACGCACCTAACCCGAGGAACCTCTCGGGCTGGATGAGCCCCGACCTACCCGCGAGCAGACGCAAGACTGCACATTTCATGGCGTAAATGGGCAGTTTTGCGTCTGCTCGCCGGAGAAATCAGCCCAGGCCGTGCAGGATCACACCATTGCACTCGGCCGCGGCCTGACGCAGCTTGACGGCCTCCTGATAGGCATCGGAGTTGTACCACTGCTTGGCCGCGTCCTCCGACTCGAACTCCAGCAGGACCGTCTGGGTGCCGTGCCACTGCCCCTCGATCACCTCGGCCTTCGTGTCGAAGGACAGCAACGTCGCGCCGGCCATCGCCTGGCTGGCCAGCTTGCCGTACTCCGCCATCCCGGCCGGATCCTTGACGTCCTCGGTGATGAGGATGTATGCCTTCGGCACTCGAATCTCCTTTGTTACCCGTCGATTTCAGAGATGGCTTGTTCGGGGCAGTTCGCCACCGCATCCTTGGCCGCGCTTTCCAGGTCCGCGGGGACCTCGCCTTCAGCCGCGACCGCCCAGCCGTCGTCGGTCATCTCGAAGACCTCGGGGCACAGCGTCAAGCACATGCCGTGGCCGGCGCAGCGGTCCTCATCGACTGTGACCCTCACTTCGTGTCCTCGACGACATCGAATTCGAGGTGCAGCTGCGTCAGCCCCCGCAGGATGTAGGTCGGGATGTACTGGTAGTTGCGGTTACCCGCCGGGCCGTGGTGCTTTTCGCTGATGCGGAT
>CAZOIX010000272.1:2232-5963 GCA_964579685.1 uncultured Mycobacterium sp. | reverse complement strand
GGCCTGAACGGCCAGCACGACTCAGATGATGGCCAAGAACTCTAGCCCCAGGGAGCCCAGATCGCTCACCACGCTGAGGACGTCCGGGCCGCCCCAGCCGAACGTCAGCCACAATGCGAAGCCGAGGAGGTAGGTCGCGCCGACCCACGCGATCAGCGGAATCCTCGGTCGACTCATGCAAACCCCCAGCTAGCGGGATCGGCCAACGATAGCAAGGGTCGGCCCATCGCACTGGTAAAGCCGATTTGCCGCGGCTCCGGGGCATCGACGCTGTGACCGTTAGGTCACGGGTTCGGCTCAGCCCCGCGACGACGGCGCCGACGGTTCGCGTGACGTCGGCTGCTTCGACGACGGGAAATCGCGCAGGGCACCCAACGGCGCGTCGTCCCACCCGGCGAATGTCAGTGGCGACTGCAGCCACGCGTAGAGCAACTCGTAGGTCGCCTGCAGTGAGTCCACATGGGTGCGCTCCCAGCCGTGGCTGCCGTCGACCCCGAATCCGACGAGGGCAGCACGGGTGCTTGCGCCCGCCTCGATCGCGGCGGCGGCGTCGGAACGGTAGTAGCGGAACACATCCCGCGCGAAGGGGATGTCGTGTTCTTCGGCCAACCGGCACAGCTTGCGGGTGAGGTGATAGTCGTAGGGGCCGTGCAGATCCGACATCGGGACCGTGACGCCGTCTTCGGGGGAGTACTGGGTGGGCGCGCATACCGCGTTGTCCACCGCGATCATCTCGGCGACGCCCGCGGGCAGGCCCGAGCTGGCCCCGTAGCCGACCTCCTCGGAGATGGTCACCAGGACCGTCGTCTTGTGCGGCAGCACCACCTTGTGGTCGGCCAGATGCTTGACCAATGCGAGCACGACCGCGACACCGGCCTGATCATCGAGGTGACGGGAAACCACGAAGCCGTCGTCGGTGAGCACCGGGTTGCTGACCAGCGCGACGAAGTCACCGACCTTGATGCCTAGGCGCGCCAGGTCGTCCGCCGAGGACACCTTGCGGTCCACACGCACCTCGACGTGGTCCCAGTCGGTGGGCTGGGTGTCGACCTCGTCGCCGAACGCGTGGCCACTGGCCTCGAGCGGCAGGATCGTGCCGGTGATGAACTCTTCGGAGTCATCGAAGAGGATTCGGACGCGGGCCCCCGCGGCGAAGCGTGCCGAGAAGGTGCCCACCGTAACCAGTTCCAGGCGGCCGTTGTCCTTGAGCCGACGCACCATGCATCCGATCGTGTCGGCGTGCACCACCACCGCTCGGTCGCTGGTCGGCGACTCGCCCGGCAGTTCAGCGATCAGCGCTCCTCTGCGCGTCAGCGAGAACGGCACGCCACAATCGTCGAAGATCTCGCCGATCAATTGCATCACCGCGTCGGTGCGGCCCGTCGGGCTCGGGGTCTGCAGCAGCGCGAACAGGGTGTCGACCATCCACGTTCGTTCTTTTTCGGACATGACTTCGGAGTGGCGCACGGTTCTCCCTTCAGGGTCGTCGAATGGAGTCGCGCCCAATCTATCGATGTGAATTTGGATTGGCGGGTGCTTCGGTGAGGTCCCGCGGGTTGGCCACGGTGGGAACGGGTTTGGACTGGATCGCATCCGATTGGCTCGAAGCGCACGATGAAACCTGGCCCGAAGTGCACGAAGTCGGCGTTCCGGGGGGCTCGCCCGCTTACAGTCGAGGTGCCCGCCCTGGCAGGAGTGTGAACTGTGATTCGTTGGCTGGTGAGCAACGTCCCGAGCTGGCTGCTGTTGATCGGACTCGTCATCCTCGTCGCCGGGGTGTCGGCGCTCATCCTGGTGTTTGTCCGGCGCTGGTTTCCGCAGCTCAGGGGCGAACAACACAACGATACGATGCGGTTCGCCTTCGGTGTTATCGGGATGGTCTACGCGTTCTTCATCGGTTTTCTTGTCCACGCGATGTGGGGTCAGCTCGACGACGCCCAAGCCAGGGCACGTGCCGAGGGTGCCGACGGAGTGCAGCTGGTCAGATACCTCGCGGGTTTCGAGCAGGTCGACCGCGACCGAATCCAGCAGAGTCTGCTGGAGTATGAGCGTGCCGCCGTAGCCGAGTGGTCTCACGCCGCCAACGGCCGGGCTCTGCCCGAGGCAGAGGAATCGCTCGGACGCCTCTATGCCGCATACGGCCAAGTCAAGCCGCAGAACGAGACGCAAAAGACCTTGCTCTCCTCGTCTTTTAATTCCCTCAACAGCATCGGCCAGGCACGCGCCGAGCGACTGATCCAGGCCAGCACCGAGGTCGGACCGCCCTGGTCGCTGTGGGTGGTCATCATCTTGACCAGCTCGCTGGTCCTTGGCGGCTCGATCATTTACGGCGTCGAGGCACCCGCAAGGCATGGCGCCATGGTCGTGGCAGTGGCCGTGCTGGTTGCCACCAACTTGTTCCTCATCATGGAATTCGCGCACCCGTTCATCGGCGACGTCGCAGCCTCCGCGAAACCGCTGCAGGCAGTCATCGAAGTGCTGGCCCCGACACAGAGGTAAATGCGCTCCGAGGCTGCATGATTCGGGGCCACCAGAACCAGCGTCCCAACAACACGGCGATCGATGGTGTCATGAATGACCGGACGATCAGCGTGTCAAACAGCAGGCCTAGGCCGATCGTGCTGCCCGCCTGGCCGATGGACCGCAGATCGCTGGCGACCATCGACATCATCGTGAACGCGAAGACCAGTCCGGCGGCGGTCACCACGCTGCCGGTACTGCCCATGGAGCGGATGATGCCGGTCTTCAGCCCGGCGCCGATCTCTTCCTGGAACCGCGATACCAACAGCAGGTTGTAGTCGGACCCGACCGCCAGCAAGATGATCAAGCCGAACACCGGCGCTATCCAGTTCAGCTCCAAGCCGAGAATGTGCTGCCACACCAATACGGAGAGGCCGAACGCGGCTCCCAGCGACACCAGCACCGTGCCGACGATGACCACCGAGGCGACGAGTGCCCTCGTGATGATCAGCATGACGGCGAAAATCAGTGTGATCGCCGCTAATCCGACGATCAACAGGTCGTACTTGGCACCCGCCTGGATGTCGCGGTAGACCGCGGCTGTGCCGGCGAGGTAGAACTTGGCATTGGTCAGGGCGGTGCCCTTGACCGCTTCGTGGGCGGCCCGCAGCTCGGGCGTCACCGCGTCGATACCGGCCGGGGTCGCGGGATCCTTTTCGTGGGTGATGATGAAACGCGCGGCCGTGCCGTCGGGCGACAGGAACAGTTGAAGGCCGCGCTGGAAATTCGGGTTGTCGAACGCTTCGGGCGGAAGATAGAAGTAGTCACCGGTCCGGGACGCATCGAAAGCCTGTCCCATGGCACTGGCGGTGTCGGTCATGCGGGACATCTGGGTGACCAGGCCCGAGAAGCTGCTGTGCATCGTCAACAGGCTGTCCTGCATCGATCTGGAGACAGCGATGATCGGCGGGAGCTGCTGGAGCAGTTGCGGCATGAGCGAGTCGATCTCGGAGAAGTCGGTCAGCAGTGCCTGCATGTCGGTGCTGAGCTTGTCGACCCCGTCGATCGACTCGAACACCGATCTGGTTGCCGAACAGATCGGGATGTTGACGCAGTGCGGTTCCCAGTACAGGTAGTTGCGTATGGGCCGCGCGGTGTCATCGAAGTCGGCGAGGTTGTCCCGCACTTCATCGAGGGTGGCCTTCATCTCGGTCACGTCGCCGAGGGTGCGGTGGGTGGAGTTGCTCATCTTCTGCAGCAGCGCGTACATC
>CAZOIX010000272.1:0-2222 GCA_964579685.1 uncultured Mycobacterium sp. | reverse complement strand
CATATCGTCGACCATCCGATTGGTGGCTCCACCCATCCGAGAGAGTGCCGCCTACAACTGCTTCATCGACGTGATCATGGCACCGAGATCATCGCTCATCGTGAGCATGTCTGCGGTGCGGTCCTTCATGAACTGCAGGTTCTCCTGGATCGGAATCGACTGCGCGCTGATTTGGAAGGGGATCGAGGCGTGGTCGATTGGGCCGCCGAGCGGCCGGGTGATGCTCTGCACCAGTGCGATGCCCGGCGTCTGGAAGATGTTCTGGGCGATCCGGTCGAGGATGATCATGTCGCCGGCATTGCGCATGTCATGGTCGCTGTCGATCATCAAGATATCGGGGTTCATCGTGGCTGCGCTGAAATGTCTTTCCGCGGCGGCATATCCGACGTTCGACGGGAGATCCTGGGGAACGTAGAAGCGGTCGTTGTAGCTGATCTTCATGGTCGGCATGATCAGGATTCCGATCAGTGCGAGCGCCATCGAGGCCACGAACACCGGTCCGGGCCAGCGCACGATGACGGTGCCGATGCGGCGCCAGCCCCGTACCTTGGCCTTGCGCTTCGGTTCGAGCAGTCCGAACCGGCTGGCGACCGCGACGACGGCCGGTGCCGCTGTCATCGCGCCCGCGACCACGATGAGCAACCCCAGCGCCGAGGGGATTCCGAGCGCCTTGAAGTAGGACAACCGCGCCAGGTGCAGGCAGAAGGTTGCGCCGGCGATGGTCAGCCCGGAACCCAGGATGATGTGCTGGGTTCCGCGGAACATCGTGTAGTAGGCGGTCTCTGGGTCTTCGCCGGCCAGGCGCGCCTCTTGGTAGCGGCCGACCAGGAATATCGCGTAGTCGGTTCCGGCCGCGATGGCCAACGACGACAACATCGCCACGACGAACGTCGAGAAGCCGAGTAGCTCGTAATTGCCGAGCAGGGCGATGACCCCGCGGGCAGTACCCATCTCGAACCCCACCATCACGAGCACGAGCAGCATCGTGCTGATGGAGCGGTAGGTGATGAGCAGCATGATCATGATGACCACACCGGTCACGCCCATCATCGTGAGCATGCTCTTGTCGGCGGCTTCGTTCATGTCGGTGGTCAGTGCGGCTGGACCGGTGACGAACACCTTTAGTCCCGGGGGCGGAGCGGAATCGTTGACGATCTCGCGCACCGCGTCGACCGATGCGTTGCCCAGCGTGCTGCCCTGGTCGCCGGCGAGGTTGAGCTGGACGTAGGCCGCCTTGCCGTCGCGGCTCTGTACGCCCGAGGCGGTCAGCGGGTCACCCCATACGTCGTGCACGTGTTGCACGTGGGCGGAATCGGCCGACAGCTCGTCGATCAGGTGTTTGTAATAGCGACGGTCCTGTTCCCCGAGTTCGGTGTCGCTTTCCAGGACCACCATCGCGATGCTGTCCGAGTCGGACTCCCGGAACTCCTCACCGATCCGTTGCGCGGCGATCATCGACGGCGCGTCCTGGGGTGACATCGTGATCGCGTGTTCGCGGGCCACGGACTCGATCTGGGGGACCAGGACATTGACCGCCACGGTCAGCAGCAGCCAGGCCACGATGATCGGCACGGCGAACGTGCGCACAGCCCGCATGAACCACGGACGGTCCTCCCCGGCGCTACTCATGCCGCTTTCACCAGGCAGAACGTTTGGGCGTGATGTCCGCTGGAGGACTGCTCGTCCTGGAGCTGTCCATTGACCGTGATACGGCACCCGATGGTGTTGCTGTCGCCTTGGGCGACCACGTTGGCGACGACCGACGGTGTGGTCGTCTCGATCGTGTAGGTCCACGGCAGGCTGGTGAACGTCGCTTCTTCGGGTACGGCATCGCCGTTCAGATAGCTGATGCTGCCTGCGGCGCCGGGTGGCCCGAACACCTCGTACGTCACCTGCTTGACGTTGGTCTGCTCGAGAGGTTGGGCATAGCTGCCGGTAGCGGAAAAGATTGCCTCGGAGCCGAACACGGCGCGGAGCTGGTCCACGCCGAGGCTGCCGAGGGCGACCGCCGCGACGACGACGATCGGAACCCACAGCTTCTTCGCTAGCCCGCTGATGACGTGTTCCTTTCGCTGCGTCCGAGGTGCCGAGCATCCGCGGTCGGCCGCGTCCCGGCAGTACGCCGGAGACCAGATTACATATACCCCATGGGGTACCTGGTGCGAAAGTCCTGCTCCCTGTCAGGACCCGGCCGGTGCGGTCCCAGTCCGACTGCGTGCACA
>CAZOIX010000271.1:3609-5964 GCA_964579685.1 uncultured Mycobacterium sp. | reverse complement strand
CCGAAGCACCTTCTCGGACAACAACTTCGGCATCTGCTCACCGGTCGCCTTCTCCAGCGCGAGGCCCAGTAGCAAATAATTGGTGTGCGCGTAGTTCCAGTTGGTGCCCGGCTCGTAGAGCAGCGGCTGGTTGACGGCGTACTGCAGCAGTTCGTGAACCGTCCAGCGCCGGAACGGATTGGCGTAGGAGGCGTCGTTCATCTTCGTGTTCCCGATGACGTAGTCGACGTATCCCGAGGTCATCCGGGCCAGCTGGCCCAGGGTGACGCGGTCGGCATGCGGGATCTCGGGCAGGAACTTCGACAACTTGTCGTCGAGACTCAGCTTTTGTTCGTCGACGAGTTTGAGCAGCAGCGTGGCGACGTAGGAGATGGCCACGGCGCCGTTGCGGAAGTGCATGTTGGGCGAGGCGGGCACGCCCGTCATCGACTCGCCCTCGGCCCCGGTGACGACCTCCTGCCCGTCGACCGTGACGCGGACGATGACTGACTTCAGGTGCTCAGAAGCCATGCTCTCGCGCACGACGCGCATCACCGCGTCGGCCTTGTCGTCGGCGCTGCCTGTCGGTGGTGATTGGCCGCCGGGCAGTGCGCCGGGACTGCAACCCGCGGTCAGGACGAGGACGCAGAGCGCTACGGCGAGGCGCCGGACAATCGGCATCCCGGGATCTTCGCATATCGAAGTTGTGCGTAAATAACGGCGCGAATGGGCATTCCACTACGTGTCTGTCCTGGCCGAATGGTTCCTCACGTCAGGCGAGCGTGGCAATCCCCAGTGGGATCTCCCGGCGTGGAGCGAAGGCAATGAGGCCGAAGCCCTCATTCACGGCGCCTCCTATTTCGACCGTCTGGTCGCCGAAGTGGAACAGCTCGGCGCCGGTGACCATCTCTTCTTCGCCGACTGGCGCGGTGATGCCGATCAACGGTTGCGCGAGGACGGGCCGACGGTCGCCGAGCTGTTCCGCTCCGCGGCCGAACGTGGTGTCCTCGTCAAGGGACTCATGTGGCGCTCCTACCCGAACCGACTGCAGTTCAACGAGGAGCAGAACCGCCACCTCGCCGAGACCATCGAGCGCGCAGGCGGGGAGGTGCTGCTGGACCAGCGGGTGCTGCTCGGTGGGTCGCATCACCAACGCCTGGTGCTGCTTCGCCGTCCGGGGGAGCCGTCTCGTGACGTCGCCTTCATCGGGGGTATCGACCTGTGCCATTCCCGCCGCGACGACGAGGCACATCGCGGTGATCCGCAGACGGTGCAGATGTCCAAACGCTACGGCGAGCGCCCGCCGTGGCATGACGTGCAACTGCAGTTGCGCGGCCCCGTCGTGGGAGCGTTGGACACCACCTTCCGCGAGCGGTGGACGGCACGGGCGCCGTTGGACCTGTTCAATCCGCTGGCCTGGCTGCGCGACAGGTTCGCGGGCGCATCGGGGACGCGGCCCCCATTGCCCGAGCAACCACCGGACCCGCCACCGTGCGGTTCGCACGCCGTGCAGGTGCTGCGAACCTACGGCGACGCGCTCATCCAGTACGAATTCGCCAAGGACGGCGAGCGCACGATTGCCCGCGGCTACACCAAGGCGGTGCAGCGTGCCCGCCGGCTGATCTATCTCGAGGACCAGTACCTATGGTCCGAGGAGGTTGCAGACCTGCTCGCCCAGGCGCTCACCGTCAACAAGGAGTTGCATCTGGTAGCGGTCGTCCCGCGATATTTCGATCTGGAAGGCTCTCTCGGCCGTCCGCCGACGTTGGTCGGCCGCCAACTCGCCGTCGACGCGTGCCGACGGGCCGCCCCGGATCGGGTACATCTGTTCGACGTCGAGAACCACGAGGGCACACCGGTGTACGTGCATTCCAAGGTATGCGTCATCGATGACACCTGGGCCTGCGTCGGGAGCGACAACTTCAACCGGCGGTCGTGGACGCACGACAGCGAGTTGTCCTGTGCGGTGCTGGATGCCGACGACGTATTCGCGCGCGACGTGCGGTTGCGGCTGTTGCGCGAGCACCTCGACCGCGCCGCCGACGGCAGTGAGGACGGCGGGCTCGGCGATCCGGTCTCTGCTGTGGACGAAATCATCGATGCTGCACAGGCGTTGGAAGACTGGCACCAATCCGGCCGCCAGGGGCCACGCCCGCCGGGCAGGCTGCGGCCGCATGAGATCGAGCGCGTCGATCCGTTGACGCGGCTCTGGGCGGAACCCGCCTACCGCATGATCTTCGACCCGGACGGGCGGTCCTACGCCGACCGGCTGCTGGGGCGCGGCCCGTAAGCAGGGGCGTCCGACGAGCGGAAATTGTCGTATGTGATGTATCGGGACATCGGTGACAGTTCTGCATCAGAACATCGGTGACGGTT
>CAZOIX010000271.1:0-3509 GCA_964579685.1 uncultured Mycobacterium sp. | reverse complement strand
ATGTGATGTATCGGGACATCGGTGACAGTTCTGCATCAGAACATCGGTGACGGTTGATGTGTCAGGACTTCGGTGACGGTCGCCCGGTTCGTGGGCGCGGGCCGCGTGGTCGGCCGTTGCCGACGTACCTGATGCCGGGTGCGGGTCGGGTGTGCTCGGCGAGGACCTCACCCTGGAGGTCGGTGATGATGACCTGGTCGTCGACGGTGATGACGAGGACCTGGTCGAAGGCGCGTTGTGTGTCGACCCGGTAGGTGACCGTGTCCAGATGAATGGTCCCCGCAGTGCTGATCGTTCTGGCACGGGTGTTGGCGGGCAGATTCGGTGGTGGCGGAGTGCGGGGTCTGCGGTAGGGGCTCGGGACGGGCGCCGGGTAGATCGGCCGGTCCGGCTGGGGGCGGGGTGGATCGGTTGTGGGGGTGGCGTCCCACGCCGTCTGCGGGGTGATGCGACCGGGCAGGCCCTGGTGGGGACGTTCGGTGTTGTAGAGGTGGTCGAACGCGTCGACCTGGGCTTGGAGTTCGGCCAGCGATCCGGCGAGCGGTTGCTTGTCGAGGTAGCGGAACAGGGTCTGGTGGAAGCGTTCGTTCTTGCCCTGGGTGGTCGGCTTGTTGGGCTTGCCGGTGATGGTCTCCACGCCGAGGGCGCCCACATGGCTGACGAGTCGGCCGAGGTGTCCGCGCCGGGAGGGGTTGAGCGCGGCCCCGTTGTCCGACAACAGTCGTTGGGGTACACCACAATCGGCGACGGCCTTGTCGAACACTGCGATGGCGGCCTCGGCCGTCTCAGACCACGCCACATGGGAGGCGACCGCGTAGCGGGAGTGGTCGTCGATGAGCTGGAAGATCACGCACGTGCGCCCGCCGCTGAGGACGTACTCGGTCGCGTCGAGTTGCCAGCACGCGTTCGGTGCCGGGTAGACGAACCGTCGCCACGCCGAACGGGGCTTCTTCTTCGGCTCCAGACGCGCCACGCCGGCCTCCCGGAAGATCCGCGCCAGCGCCGCCGTGGACGGCACCTGCGGCAGGCCCATCGCGTGCATCTTGTCGTGCACGCTGATCGGCCCGTGATCCAGTCCGGAGGCCTCCAGTGCAGCACGTACCGCCACTGCCTGCGCCTTGACCTCATCACTGAACCTCGACGGACTCGATTTAGGTCGTCGCGTCCTCGGTTCCAACACAGCGGCCTGCCCGTCGGCTATCGCGCGTTTACGTAACGCGTAGAACGACTTTCGTGAGATGCCGTGCTCGGCGCAGAACGTCGAGACCGCACCCCGTGGCGCGTCATCGGGCCACTGCGAGATCGCCAGCCGGACGCGAGGATCGATGGGTTCATTGACAGCCACCCTGGCAGCCTCGGCGCAGAAGTGTCACCACCAAGACCACCCGAAGCGTCACCGATGTTCTGATGCAGAACTGTCACCGATGTCTTGAGAGATGACACCACAAATGGTCGGAGGGTTCGTGTAGCATCGAACATATGTTCGACATGATGGCATTGACCTCGGTTGATCCGCTCGCCGATGAGACTGAGTTGGTCGCTGCGATCGCCGAGTTGGAGCGGCTGAAGTCGGCCGCTGCAGCCGGGCAGGCACGCGCCGCGGCGAAGCTGGATGCGTATCGGCGCGAGGAGGAGGCTGCTGCGGGGGTGCCCGCGAAGAAGAGGGGTCGAGGTGTCGCAAGCGAGGTGGCTCTCGCACGGCGCGACTCGCCATCGCGCGGCAACCGGCATCTTGGCTTCGCCAAAGCGCTGGTCCACGAAATGCCACACACGTTGGCAGCTTTGGAGTGTGGCGCACTTTCAGAATGGCGCGCGACTCTCATCGTGCGCGAGTCGGCCTGCCTCAGTATCGAGGACCGCAGGGCGCTGGACGCCGAAATGTGCGCCGACCTTAGCCGTCTCGAGGGGAAGGGCGATGCTCGGATCACCGCCGACGCCAAGGAGATCGCCTGTCGATTGGATGTCCGATCGGTCGTCGAGCGGGCTGCCAAGGCCGCGGCTGACAGGAGCGTGACCTGCCGCCCGGCACCAGACGTCATGACCTACGTGACCGCGTTGCTACCGGTGGCGCAGGGTGTGAGTGTCTATGCAGCCCTCAAACGGGCCGCCGACACCACCTTCGATGGTCGGTCACGCGGCCAGGTCATGGCCGACACCTTGGTAGAGCGGATCACCGGTCGTCCCGCGGAGACTCCCGAACCGGTCGCAGTCAACCTGGTGATATCGGATCAAACGTTGTTGGGTGGGGACAACACACCGGCCCTAGTCGATGGATATGGGCCGATCCCGGCCGAAATCGGCCGCCGACTGGTCGACGGCGCGGTCGGTGATGCACGGTCCAAGGCCACCTTGCGGCGGCTCTATCGGCATCCGAAGTCGGGCGCGTTGGTGGCGATGGAGTCGCGATCGCGTTGCTTTCCAAAGGCTTTGGCGATGTTCATCGGTCTACGCGATCAAGTCTGCCGAACGCCATACTGTGACGCGCAGATTCGACATCGCGACCATGCTGTGCCAAAAAACAAGGGTGGACCGACGCACGCACTCAACGGTCTGGGTATGTGCGCGCGGTGCAACTTCGTCAAGGAGTCGCCGGGCTGGAAAGTGACACCCAGTGAGGAAGATGGTGTCCACTCGGCCGAATTCGTGACACCTGCCGGTGCGCATTACCGCTCGACCGCGCCGCCGTTACCTGGACGACCATTGATCACCGTGAGCGAGATCGAGATCAAAATCGGCGTCGAGCTTGCCGACGTACACGCTGCGTAGTGGTACCACCGCTCGGTCCTGGCGAGGTCATATTGCCGATATGTTTCGTCCAGAAGTCAGTCATGAGTCCCGAGGCTGACAACGGCATCACTGAGCCGATGAGGACAACGTTCCCACCGCGTAACAGCTGTCAACAATTTCCGTAACAGGCGATTTCTACGGTCAGGGCGATTACCGACATATATCGCCGAACTTCACGTCCTGACAGGAGCTCTTTGATGACTGTTACGGGTACCGAACCCATCACAGTTGCCGCACCGCCGCGCCAATCGCGCCCACATTGGATCGACGACTGGCGTCCCGAGGATGCCGAATTCTGGAACACCACCGGCAAGCCCATCGCGCGCCGCAATCTCATCTTTTCCATCTTCGCCGAGCACATCGGCTTCTCCGTCTGGCTGTTATGGAGCATCGTCGTGGTTCAGATGACCGCTGGGGCCGACGGAAGTCCGGCCGCTTCGGGTTTCGCGCTCACCGCGAGCCAGGCCCTGTGGCTGGTGGCCGTTCCGAGTGGCGTCGGAGCGTTCCTCCGGCTTCCGTACACATTCGCGGTGCCGGTGTTCGGCGGCCGCAACTGGACGGTCGTTTCGGCTCTGCTGCTTGTTATTCCGTGCCTCTCCCTGGCCTGGGAGTAGTGGGACTCCAGGGCGGCCAGGTTGGTCCTCAGGAAGCACTGGCTGCACCCGTCTGGAGAGGAAAAGGTCAGCTACATTTCTGGATAATTGAGGTTACCTGTGTCACAG
>CAZOIX010000270.1:0-5968 GCA_964579685.1 uncultured Mycobacterium sp. | reverse complement strand
ATATCAATCAGGGTCTGGGGTCGATCCAGGTGTTCGCCGACCAGCCACGCAACCGCACGGTCGTGGTGGTCACCACCAGTGGTGCGTGGACACTGGTCGACCCCCTGTTCGGGTACATCGATCAGCTGCCGGCCGGTTGGTCGAGCCTGTCCGGCGACGTGCTGGCCGCCGGGCCGGACGGAGTCGTCACCGACCTCTCGATCGGGCCAGGCGACATCGCGCCGACGGCCTCCCACGACGGAATCAACTGGCCCCTGTGGCTGGTGATCGCCGGGGCATGCGTCGTCCTCGCCCTGGTCGTGGTGGGCGCGACGTTGTGGTGGCTGCTGCGCCGCCGCCGTCGCGCCGGATAACAGTCAGTCGCCGTTGTTCTTGTTTTCGCGCCACGCGCGCTCGAACGGCAGTCGCCACGCGTTGGGGGCGATCAGTTGGTGAATTGCGTTGGGGCCCCAGGTCCCCTGCGGGTAAGGCTTCGCCGTCGGCGGGTCGGTGAGCAAGGTCTGCGAGCGCTCCCACAGCGACTCGATGCCCTCGGCGGTGGTGAAAAGTGTGTGATCGCCGCGCATCGCGTCGAGGATCAGGCGCTCGTATGCCTCGAGCACATCGCTGACCGTGTCGATCTCCTGTGTGGAGAACTGCATCGACAGCTTGTCGAGCTTCATACCCGGTCCGGGTCGCTTGCCATAGAACGACAGCGACACCTTGGAGTTGTCGGCCAGGTCGAAGGTCAAGTGGTCGGGCCCCTGCGCGCCGACGCCGGATCCTGACGGGAACATCGATCGCGGCGCTTCCTTGAACGCGATCGAGATGATGCGCATGCCCTCGGCCATCCGCTTGCCCGTGCGCAGGTAGATGGGGACGCCCGCCCACCGCCAGTTGTCGATGCCGACCTTCAAGGCGATGAACGTCTCGGTATCGGAATCCTTTGTCACACCGTCCAAGTCGCGGTATCCGGTGAACTGGCCGCGCACCACGTCGGAACACTTGATCGGGAGCATCGACCGGAAGACCTTGTTCTTCTCCTCGCTGATCGCGCGCGGTTCCAATGCCGTGGGTGGTTCCATCACGACGAATGCCATCACCTGAAAGAGGTGGGTGACCACCATGTCCTTGTACGCACCCGTGCTCTCGTAGAAGTTGGCGCGCTGATCCAGGCCGAGAGTTTCGGGGATGTCGATCTGGATGTGGTCGATGAAGTTGCGGTTCCAGATCGGTTCGAACAGGCCGTTGGCGAAGCGGAACGCCAGGATGTTCTGGGCTGCCTCCTTGCCGAGGAAGTGATCGATCCGGAAGATCTGCCGTTCGCGGAAGGTCTCGTGGACGAAGTCATTCAGCTCGACCGCGCTGGCCAGGTCGGTGCCGAACGGCTTTTCCATGACGACGCGGGAGCGGTCTACCAGGTCGGCGTCCTTGAGCATGGTGATCACCGCGCGCGCGGCTTTGGGGGGTACCGACAGGTAGTGCAGCCGACGGACATCGGGGCCGAGCTTGGCTTCAGCGGCTCCGAACGCGGCGGCCAGCGCGTCTGGCCCGGCGCTCTGAGGCACGTAGGTGACGGTTTCGGCGAAGCGGGTCCACTGATCCTTGCTGAGCTTGTGGGCGCCGAAGTCGTCGATCGCCTGCTTCGCGATCTTGAGGAAGTCCTCGGTGGAGATGTCCTCGAGCGATGTCGCGACGATTTCGATGTGCGGTGCCAGTTCGGACTGATCCAGATACGCCAGGCCGGGAATCAGCTTGCGTCTGGCCAGATCGCCCGTTGCGCCGAACAGAACGACCACGTGCGGGTCCACCGCGTAGTCGTCGTGACGGCCGGGGCGCGCGCCGGGATGCGGATAGGAGATGGTCTGCGGTTTGCTTGTCGCCACTCTCGGCATACTCTCACCGAGGCTCCGTTCCCGCACGATTAGCTCGCGTCCATCCTGGTTGCCACGCCGTCGAGGAGCTGCCGCAGGCCCGAACGGAAGTCGGCCAGACGGTCCGCATCGGCCGTGTCGAACACACCGGCATCCAGGGCCGCGGCCAGCGCCGGGAAACGTGCGGCGTCGACGAACCGGCGCAGCAGGGCGGGATAGTCCGGACCCGCGACCTGTGCGGCCTCGATGGTCAGTGCCGCCGCTCCGCGCACGTAGTGCAGTATCGCCATCACCGCGGCGAGCTTGTCGCGTTCGGACAGCCCGGTCCCGCCGAGGGCGGCCAGTCCCGCATCGAGCCAGGCCACCTGGCCGGGATCCGCAGGCGGACCGGCCGCAACGGCCGCGAGGATCCACGGGTGCCGGTGGTAGACGTCCCACAGACCTGCGGCCCAGTTTTCCAGGGCGCCACGCCAATCCGCGGGATGGATGAGCGCAGGCGGTGGTCCGGGTGCCGCCGAGAGCATGAAGGTCACCAGCTCGTCCTTGTTGGCGATATGCCGGTACAGCGACATCGTCCCGCATCCGAGTCGATCGGCCAGCCGCGCCATCGACAGCCCGGGCAGACCGTCGGCGTCGGCCAGGTCCACGGCCGCGGCGACAATGCGCTCCCGGCTCAGCCCGACTGGGCGTCCGGGGTCGCGCGGCTCATGCCACAGGATCTCCAGCGCACGGGGCAGGGGATCGGTCATGTGGCGCCAGCATAATCGATTGCCGAGGCGCTGCGTATGCCGTACGCTCTGTGCGTATGACATACGCACCGCGGTCGCGCTCCACCGCGTTGGCGCCGGTTCTGGCCGTCCTCGTCGTGGCGTTCTTGCTCCTCTCATTGCCGCCATACCTCGCAGGCGGCACCAGGGTGCCTGCGACATTCGGATGGCACTATCCGCTGCTGGTCGCCCACGTGATGTTCGGCAGCGTCGCCATGGTGACGGCCGTCGTACAGATCTGGCCCCGACTCCGACAGCGGCACCCGGTGTTCCACCGCCGCACCGGCCGCGTCTACGTCTGCGCGGCGATCCCCGCCGCGGCAATCGCGATGGTGATCGGGGCCGCCACCCCATTCGGCCCGTTCCTCGCGGTGAGCAATGTGGTGCTGGGCGCGGTGTGGCTGTGGTTCACGATCAACGGGTTCGTCGCGGCGCGGCGCCGGCGGTGGGCCGAGCACCGCAGGCATATGGTCCGCAGCGCCACGGTGGCCCTGTCGACGATCACCAACCGGGTCTGGACACCGCTGCTATTCGTCACGCTGCAGCCATTGCAGGACAGCGTCTTTGGCGGCAACGACGAGCATTACCTGTGGTTCGTGGCGGGCCTGGGCGCATGGCTGGGCTGGACCATTCCGCTGGCCACCGTCCAGTGGTGGCTGATGCGCAGGCCCGTCGCGCCGCGGTCATCGATTTCTCAGTCTGAGCTCATATCGCCGGGGTAATCTCCACCGCCATGGCGACGGAATTCAACGGAAAAATCGAACTGGACATCCGGGATTCGGAACCGGACTGGGGCCCCTACGCCGCCCCGACGGCGCGCGAAGGTGCGCCCAACGTTCTCTATCTCGTGTGGGACGACACCGGCATCGCGACCTGGGACTGCTTCGGCGGCCTGGTCCAGATGCCGACGATGAGCCGCATCGCCGAGCGCGGTGTCCGGCTCTCGCAGTTCCACACCACGGCGCTGTGCTCGCCGACACGGGCGTCGTTGCTGACCGGGCGCAACGCCACCACCGTCGGCATGGCGACCATCGAGGAGTTCACCGACGGTTTCCCCGGCTGCAACGGACGCATCCCCCACGACACCGCGCTGATGTCGGAGGTCCTCGCCGAACAGGGCTACAACACCTATTGCGTCGGCAAGTGGCACTTGACACCGCTGGAGGAGTCCAATCTCGCCTCCACCAAACGACATTGGCCGCTGTCGCGAGGATTCGAACGCTTCTACGGTTTCATGGGCGGCGAGACCGACCAGTGGTATCCCGAACTCGTCTACGACAATCACCCCGTCGAGCCGCCCGGACTGCCGGAGGACGGCTATCACCTGTCGAAGGACATCGCCGACAAGACAATCGAATTCATCCGCGACGCCAAGGTGATCGCACCCGACAAGCCGTGGTTCTCCTACGTGTGTCCCGGTGCCGGTCATGCGCCACACCATGTCTTCAAGGAGTGGTCGGACCGCTATGCGGGCACGTTCGACATGGGCTACGAGCGCTATCGCGAGATCGTGCTGGAGAACCAGAAGCGCCTCGGCATCGTGCCGCCCGACACCGAGCTGTCGCCGATCAATCCGTACGCGGATGTCAAGGGGCCCAATGGCGAGCCATGGCCGGTGCAGGACACCGTGCGGCCATGGGACTCGCTCGGCGAGGACGACAAGAAGTTGTTCTGTCGGATGGCCGAGGTGTTCGCCGGTTTCCTGAGTTACACCGACGCGCAGATCGGGCGCATCCTCGACTATTTGGAGGAGTCCGGCCAACTCGACAACACCATCATCGTGGTCATCTCCGACAACGGCGCCAGTGGCGAGGGCGGCCCGAACGGCTCCGTGAACGAGGTCAAGTTCTTCAACGGTTACGTCGACACCGTGGAAGAGGGCCTGCGGCTCATGGACAACCTGGGCGGTCCCGAGACGTACAACCATTATCCGATCGGCTGGGCGATGGCGTTCAACACGCCCTACAAGCTGTACAAGCGCTACGCGTCACATGAGGGCGGTATCGCCGACACCGCGATCATCTCCTGGCCTGCGGGTATCGCCGCGCACGGTGAACTGCGCGACAACTACGTCAACGTCTGCGATATCACCCCGACGGTGTACGACCTACTGGGCATCGACGCGCCCGACACCGTCAAGGGCATCGTCCAGAAGCCGTTGGATGGCATCAGTTTCAAAGCCGCCCTTGATGATCCGGCGGCATCGACGGGCAAGGAGACTCAGTTCTACGCGATGCTGGGCACCCGAGGCATCTGGCATGACGGCTGGTTCGCCAATGCCATCCACGCGGCTTCGCCCGCCGGCTGGTCGAACTTCGACAAGGACCGCTGGGAGCTGTTCCATATCGAAGCCGACCGCAGTCAGTGTCACGATCTGGCCGGCGACAACCCGGACAAGCTCGACGAACTCAAGGCGCTGTGGTTGCGCGAGGCGCGGAAGTACAACGGGCTGCCGTTGTCGGACCTGAACATCCTCGAAACCATGTCACGATTCCGGCCCTATCTGACCGGCGCTCGCGCGTCGTACTACTACTATCCGGGCACCGCAGACGTCGGCATGGGTGCCGCCGTCGAGATCGGCGGCCGGTCGTTCGCACTGATCGCCGAGGTGACCGTCGACAGCGCCGGGGCAGAGGGGGTGTTGTTCAAACACGGCGGTGGCCACGGTGGCCACGTCCTGTTCATCCAGGACGGGCGGCTGCACTACATCTACAACTTCCTCGGTGAGGAGGAGCAGGGGTTGTCGTCGCCGGGGCCCGTTCCGCTGGGCACGCACACGTTCGGCGTCGCCTACACGAGAACCGGAACAGTCGAGGGCAGCCACACTCCGATCGGCGATGCGGCGCTCTATATCGATGACGCCGAGGTGGCATCCAGATCGGGTGTCAGGATCCACCCGGGAACCTTCGGCCTCGCCGGAGCCACCCTGAGCATCGGACGTAACACCGGATCGCCGGTGTCTCGCGTATACAAGCCGCCGTTCGCGTTCACAGGTGGCACGATCGCTCAGGTGAAGGTGGATGTCTCCGGCCAGCCCTACCTCGATCTGGAGCGCGAGTTCGCGCGCGCCTTTGCAAAGGACTAAAGCGAGGGACCGATGAGAATCCGATCGGCGGCATTCGCCGGGCTGTGCCTGGCAGCGGTGGTTGCGTCGGCGTGCGGCAAGACAAGTGACGGGGCCCCGGTGGCCGACGACGTGGACCCGCCCGTCACATCGGCATCCCCGACGACGGCGGCATCGTCACCGTCGACGCGGGCCATCCCCGACGGCTGAGGCCGACCTCACCGAACCCGGCGTGGTGCCCACCACGCGTACCTCGGTGCCGGCCGGCACGGTCACCTGTGAAC
>CAZOIX010000269.1:0-5971 GCA_964579685.1 uncultured Mycobacterium sp. | reverse complement strand
CTGCAGGAACACCGCGGACACCAGGGCATCCTTCGACTCGAAATGCCGGTAGAAGGCGCGGGTGCTCAGCGCGGCGCGGTCGAGCACGCGGGCCACATTGACCGACGCGATGCCCTCCTCGCGCACGATCTCGGCGGCGGCCTTCACCAGCGCGTCGCGCACCCCGGGATCGGGGTCCAGCTTCTTGCGATTCCGCTTGACGACGGTGTCCATCAGCCGGTGGCCTCGTAGATCGCGAGGTAGTCGGCGAACGCCTCGTGCACCTGCTCGCGAGTTAGCCCGTAGTCGGCCAGGTCGTAGGCATGCTCGCCGCGCGAGCCGGGCCGATGCCCGTTCGCCCACTCCTGTACCCGGCCACGCGCCTGGTCGGTGAAGGTGAGGCCCAGCTGCTGATAACTGTTGTCGAGGGTCCCGAGAGGGTCGGAGTTCAGATCGGTGAACGACACATCGACGAATCGGTTGTCCCCAAGGCGCTTTCGGAAGTCCATCGCGCGACGGACACCCTCGGCCCAGCAGGCCAGCTGTTCGGCGCCCAATTCGAACGCATCGTCGCGGTCACTGCTCCAACTGCGGACGTACTGGATCAGACTGCACACCGAGGCCAGTACCTTCGCCGGGTCACGATGGCTCCACAGGAACTTCGCATTCGGATAGGCCGCCACCAGCGCATCGAGCGAAAACATGTGTACCGGCGTCTTCAGATGCCACAGCGTCGGTGGACAGTGCCATTGGAGAAGTTTGAGCACCTGCCGGTGGAACGTGTACGTCTCGCCCATATCGCACTGCATCAGCCATGCCAGGTATCCGGGGACGCGGACCACCCCGTCGAAATGGAAGGTGCGAAAGCTCATCCCCATCAGGTCCTGGCATTCGGTCGCGGCCTCTGGTTCCGAGTTCATCATCGTCCGCATGCGCGGAAACATGCTGTCCATCATGGCGATTCCCTCGGCCGCCTGGGCAATCCGCGGATCGTCGTGCTGCGTGGCGGCCTCCGGCGGCGGCGTGCATGCCTGCGACTCCCACGTCCTCAGCGAGCGGAACTGCGGATCGCTGGCCACCAACTGGCTCAGCGCCGTGGTCCCCGTGCGCGGCAGCCCGATCACGAACACCGGACCGCCGATCACCTCGTCGTCGATCTCGGGGTGCTGCTTGTAGGTGTCGACGATCCGCAGCCGCTGGATGAGCGCGTTGCTGATCGTCGCGTGCTGGATGACGCCGCCCATCTCGTTGAGATCGGCTTCGGTGTTGAGCGCATCAACGGTGCGCTCCAGCCCCTCGCGATAGTACGGCGAACCGAAATCCTCCAGCCCGGTCGCGACGCGTGCGCCGTCCTCGAGTTCGTCGACATGGAAGGTCACACGGAGAACCTTTCGTGTACTGCGCGCCGGCGCGCCGCGATGATCGCCGCCCGCTGCGCGGCGCTCACCGTGACGGTGTCTAAAGGCAACTCGGACAAGACATCGGCGATCTTCACCACCCGTGCGCTCGGCGTGGGCGCCGTCTCGGTGCGCACACAGCGCAGAATCATCGCGCCATTGCTATGCCCGGCCGTGTCAAGCCAATTCGCCACACCGGGATCGCGCGAGCTGATGACGACGCGGAGGATGCCGTCGGAATCGATCCTGGCCTGATGGGCATTGAGGCTGGACTGATGACGGCCGTAGTGAATGGTCTCCCACCACTGATTGCCGATCGAGTAACTCCAGTAGACGCCCTCGGGCGGCTCGACCTCGAGGATCAGCGCTTCATCGGGTTCGAGTTCATAGCGTCCGATCACCGGCCGGTTCTCCGCCGCGGCGCCCATCTCGGAGCGGTCGATCGGTGGCAGGAACGCGTTGGTCGGAGGCCCGGCGTTGAAGTCCAGGAAGAACTTCAGGTTGTCGTGGACGAACTCACCCAGTGCGTGGATCTGCCGCGACACCGCCACATCGGGCGGCACCGCGCGGTCCTTCGGTTCGACCTCCTCGCTGATCCGCTCGATCTGCAGCGAGGACGGCCGCTCGGTGTCCCAGTCGTAGAAGAAGTGCCGCACGACCAGCGTGGGGTGGTCACCGTCGATCCGCATCCAATTGCCCTGGTGCGGGGCGGCCGACAGCACCACGTCGAAGTTGCCGTCGGCATCCACCTCCAGATCGTCGACGAGACAATTGGTCGTGGCCGCAATCCCGTCCATGGTCTGCAAACCGACGTACCGCGCGGTGCCCCGGTTGCCGAACAGCCGATACGTCTCGCCGCCGCGCAGCGTGGCCCGCAGGTAGATGCAGTCCGGACACTCCATGCCCCAGGTCAGGATGTCGTCGGTGCTCGCACGGGTCACGGCCAGTACCGGATCGGGGTCCACCCGCAGCGCTTCGTCGATACCGACGGCCAGCAGCACCATGAGATGCCTCATCCCCGATGCGTAGTCGACGGCGGTGCGATTGACCTCGCTGGACGCCACGAGGTCGCCCGCTGCCGTCAACCGCTCCAGCAGATGCGCCCAGGCGCTCGCGAGATCGCGCGTGCCGCCACCATCACCGGACAGCGCCGCCTCGGCGATCGAGAACGGCAGCCACGCCATCGGGTTCGCGTCGCTCACGTGTCACTCCAGTCCCCTTAAATGAAAATTATGTTTTCATTTAAGACAGACATGACTGTGACACCTCACCACTGGACGTGTCAATCCCCTAGCCGCTGTTGCGCAACGCGGTGGCGAGCCCACTCATCGTGAGCAGGATGCCGCGCTGAACGAGTTCGTCTTCGTCACCGGACCGGTAACGGCGCAACAACTCCACCTGAAGGTGATTCAACGGCTCGAGATAGGGGAACCGGTTGAAGACCGACCGCGCCAGCGCCGGGTTGTCGGCGAGCAGGTCATCGTGACCGGTGATGAGCTTGTGCATGCGGATGGTGCGGGTGTATTCGGCGACGATCTTGTCGAACACCCGCGCGCGCAACTGCTCGTCGGGCACCAGTTCGGAGTAATGCGCCGCCAAGCCCATGTCGGCCTTCGCCAGCACTTGCGCCATGTTCGACAGCACGGTCCGAAAGAACGGCCACCGGCGATACAGCTCCCGCAGCACCTCCAACCGCCCGTCGCCCTCGTTGATCCATCCTTCGAATGCGGTTCCGGTGCCATACCAGCCGGGCAGCATCACCCGTGACTGGCTCCAGGCCAGCACCCACGGTATCGCCCGAAGGTCTGAAATGGACGTCGTGGGCTTGCGTGAGGTCGGTCGGCTGCCGATGTTGAGTGACCCGATCTCGCTCACGGGCGTCGACGCCTTGAAATACTCGACGAAACCCGGTGTCTCGTGGACTAATTCGGAGTACGCCCGCTGTGCGCGGGCGGCAAGCTCGTCCAGCACCTCATACGCCGGACCGGCGGCGTCACCGAGCCCTTCGATATCGAGAAGCGTGGCTTCCAGCGTTGCGGCCAACAACGTCTCGAGATTGCGGTGCGCAATCTGCGGTTCCGCGTACTTGGCGGCGATCACCTCACCCTGCTCGGTGATCCGAAGCGAACCGTTGACGGCACCGGGCGGTTGCGCGCGGATGGCGTCATAGCTGGGGCCACCACCGCGGCCGACGGTGCCTCCGCGACCGTGGAAGAGGCGCAGCCGTATTCCCGTCTTGCGCGCGGACTCGACCAGGTCGAGTTCGGCGCGGTACAGCGCCCAGTTGGCCGCGAGGTATCCGCCGTCCTTGTTCGAGTCGGAGTAGCCGAGCATGACTTCATGGCTGTCCCCGCGGGCAGACACGATGGCCCGATACACCGGAAGGTCCAGTGCCTGTTCGAGAATCGACGAGCCGCGTTGGAGGTCGTCGATGGTCTCGAAGAGCGGGACGATACCGACCGGCGCGTAGGCGTGTGGCCCGGAAACATCGAGCAGACCGACCTCTTTGAGCAGAACGGCGGCCTCGAGCATGTCGGACACCGACTGACACATCGAGATGATGTAGTTCGGCACGGCCTGCGGCCCGAACACCCTGACGGCGCGGGCGGCCGCGGCGACGATATCGAGTTCCTTGCGCGCCAATTCGGAAAGTTCAGCACCCTCGGAGATCAGCGGCCGGCGCGTGGCGACCTCGGCCGCGAGCAGCTCCACCCGCTCGGGTTCGGCCAGCGAACGGTAGTCGGGGTGCACTCCGGCCCATGCCAGCAGCTCGGCGACGACGTCCTCGTGCATCTCGGAGTTCTGCCGCATATCCAGGCCCGACAGGTGAAACCCGAAGACGCGCACAGCTTCTCGGAGCCGCGACAACCGGTCGTCGGCCAGCAGCGCGCTGCCGTTGGCACGCAGAGAGGCGTCGACGACATCGAGGTCGGCCAGCAGCTCCGCTGGGGTCTCGTATTGGTCGAGTCCGAGGTCGAGCACGTGTTCGGGCTGACGGTCGAGAATCTCGGTCGCCGTGGCGGTCAGCCGTGCGTGGATCGCCCGCAGCGCCCTGCGGTAGGGCTCGTCGGCGCGCGCGGGCTCATGACATTGGCCGGCCAGCGCGGCGAGCTCATCGCTGACCTTCACCAGGCGCGCCGACATCGACAGTTCCTCTTCGAGCGAGGTGATCTCGTTGAAGTATTGCTCGAGCGCGGTGTAGGCGGGGCCGCCGGTCGCCAGTCGCACGACGTCGGCGGTGACGTTCGGGTTACCGTCGCGATCCCCGCCGATCCACGATCCCGTCCGCAGAATGGGCTCGTTCAGCACGTCGCTGTCGGGCCACCGCGACCGCAGCGCGTTGCGGACCTCGGCGTTGACCTGTGGGACAACTTCGAAGAACGCTGCGGGATAGTAGCGCAGGCCCGTTTCGATCTCGTCCTGAATCTTCAACCGGGACAGTCGGATCAGTGCCGTCTGCCACAGCGTGAGAATGTTGCGGCGTAGCTCGCGCTCGACGTCGCGGCCGTCGTCGGTGCTCTCGTGCCCGTCGAGACGCATCCTCATCAGGGCCGTGATGCGGTGCTGGGTGTCGAAGACCGTGCGCCGCCGGGTTTCGGTGGGATGCGCCGTGATCACTGGCGATACCAGTGCGCCGGTCAACGCGTCGGCCACCGTCGCCGAATCGAGCTCGGCCGATTCGAGTTTGGCGTATGTCGCGGCCAGGCTGCTGTCCTGCGGCGGTTCTCCCGCAGCCACGTGGATCCTTCGTCGGCGCTCGCGGTGGATGTCCTCGGCGACGTTGGCCAGCAGCGCGAAATGGGTGAAGGCGCGGATGACGGGGATGGCCTGATGAATATCGATGCCGTCGAACATCGAGACGATGTCGGCGCGGTCGATTTCGGAGCGACGCACCCGAAACGACTCCACCCGGGCGCGTTCTACCAGGTCGAAGACGGTGTCACCGTTCTGGTCGCGAACGGTCTCCCCCAGGATCGCGCCGAGCAGGCGGATGTCCTCACGCATCGGCTCCGTCGCTTCCCGTCCCACCTGGGTGCGGAGGACAGAACCGATCGGTGCCAGTGCGATATCGGGAGACTCAGCCATCCCCCAAGTATCGAGGGCGAGCCCATCGACTGCATGACGAGCCCCCTGCGGGGACCCCGCCCCGACGCACAACGCCCGGTCACGACGGTGACCAGCCCCCGACGCACAATGCCCGGTCACGACGGTGACGTCGGACCGGGCATGCGGTGTCGCAGGGTCAGCTGTACTTGATCTGTAGCGCCATCCCGATGATGGCGACCACCCAGATGCCGGTGACGAACAGCGTCAACCGGTCCAGGTTCTTCTCGACCACCGTGGAGCCGGACAGGCTGGACTGCACACCGCCACCGAACAGGCTGGACAGACCGCCGCCCTTGGCGCGATGCAGCAGGACCAGGAGCACAACCAGCACGCTGGTCACGACCAGGATGATCTGCAGGGCCAATTCCATGGCGGCCAGACTACAGGGTGGGCAGTCCGCCCTCCCAAATCGACCCTGAGAAATCGGCCATGAGAACCGGCCTCAAGGAAGCGGCCCGCCCGCGGCGATCGCCGACAGGGTGGCGAAC
>CAZOIX010000268.1:0-6010 GCA_964579685.1 uncultured Mycobacterium sp. | reverse complement strand
ACACCTGCTTCGGGGCCATCGAGTAGCACTGGCCGTTGGGCGCGCGGCCGGTCAGCCGCACGTCGCCGACGCCGAGCGTCCGCTTCGCCACCCAGCCCAGCCGCTTGAGCCTGGCCGGGTCGGTCCACGCCGACTCCGGCAGCCGGCCACTGATTCTGTTCATCGTCCGGGTGGCCCGGGTGGATTCCAGGTCGACGTCCCAGTGCAGCACGTCGGGGATCTCGATGCTCGCCGACCACGGCCCGGTCCACGTGAGCCCGATGTCGCATTGCACGGCGTCGTTCGGCGTGGCCGAGCTGAAGTAGCGTGCGCAGCTCTGCTGTCCGGGTGTCGTCGCATAGAACGTCCAATTGCACGACGGGTCGCGATGCCACACCGACAGGTACGGCGGCGCGAAAGTTGTTGCGGGGAAATGGCGCATCGCCAGGTAGTGCCCATTGGCGAACGCGAGGCCCATGATCCCGAATCCGACGAACCGCTCGTCGGTACCGGGGGGCAAGGTGGGGTCGGCCAGCACGGCCGCAACGGTTTCTTGGGGGGTGCGTTGTTGTGTCATGCGCCAATGTTCGTGTCGGGCACGATCTGCGCGCATGAGGCTTCTGCCTCAAATGCCTGAAGTATCAGGCGACGGGTTGCTGCCTGCGTACGGCGGTGTTAATCGGCTGATCGGCCTCGATCTTGATGCCGAGAAGTTCGGCGGTGCCGTTGATGGCGCCCACCATGATCGTCGTCATGTGCGCGACGAACTTGTCGGCGGGCATCCTCCGCGGGCTGTCATCGTCGACGCCCAGCCACCAGTCCGTGGCCGACGCGGCCGTGCCGAAGATCGCGAATGCCGCCAACTCGAATGCTTCCGGTTCCGGCGCAAGCTCTTCGAGTTCGGTGCTGATCATGTTGGCGATGGCGAGGGTGATCTCACTGCCCTTGTTGACGGTCGTCATCGCCACCGCCGACTGGTCGGCGAAGCGGCCCTGAAGCAGGAACCGCACCACGTTCGGGTGCTGATCGACGAGCTCCACGTAGTGCTCGACACCACGGCCGACGATCTCGCGCGCGGAGTCGGTCTCGACATTGACCGACGGGATGATCGCCGCCCACAGCATGTCGCGCATCCGCTGGCCGATCTCGGCGAACATGTCGGATTTGTCCGCGAAGTGGCGGTAGATCTTGGGCTTGGCGGTGCCGGCCTCCTCGGCGATCTCGCGCACACTGACGTTGGGCCCCAGCCGGTCGATGGCGCGGAAAGCGGCGTCGACGATTTCGGCCCGCACTTTCTTGCGGTGCTCGCGCCAGCGCTCGCTGCGGGCGTCCACCTTGACACCCGGCTCGCCATCCGACCGTGGCCTGGACCCTCGTCGCACCCGAACACTGTACCGCCCAGACACCGCTGACCTGCTCAGACCAGGCCTGGGCAGCGATGATTACCGATGTATTAGGGCATTTTCGTCGGGAGGATCGGTTGCCTCAGCTTGGGTACCATGTCTGCGACAACCGATCGACGAGACGAGATTCATGACGCAGCGATACGACCTGGTCATCGCAGGTGGCGGGCCTTCGGGCTCGGCGGCCGCATGGCAGGCCGCGCAGACCGGCGCCAAGGTGGTGGTCTGCGACAAGGCCCAGTTCCCCCGCGCCAAACCCTGCGGCGACGGGCTGACCGCGCGGGCCGTCAGCTACCTGCAGAAGATGGGGCTGGCCGACGAGGTCGCCACCTTCCACCGGGTGAATCGGGTGACGGTGTTCAGCCCGAGCCAGTGGGAGCTGTCCTTCCCGCGGCGTCCCGGGATGCCCGATCACGGACACACCGTCAGCCGCGAGCACCTGGACACAGTGCTGCTCAAGCACGCGGAGTCGGCGGGCGTCGAGGTCCGCCAGGGAGCCGAGGTCACGGGCCCCGAACTCGACCCCAGCGGCCGGGTCGTCGGCGTGACGCTCAAGAGCGGCGAGAAGGTGTACGGCGACGCGGTCATCGCGGCCGACGGCGCCTACTCCCCCATCAAGCGCGCGTTGAAGATCGACTCCGAGTACAACGGCTACTCGGCGATCGCGATCCGGTCCGAGATGCACGCCAACCGGCCCGACTCCGACAGCCTCGACATCTACCTCAAGCTGGTGTTCGACGGCGATCAGCTGCCCGGCTACGGCTGGGTGTTCCCGATGGGCAACGGGGTGTTCAACATTGGGCTCGGCTACGTGAACAGCTACAAGAACTGGCAGTCGATCAACGCCACGCAGTTCCTCGGCGAGTTCCTGCGCACGCTGCCCGGCGAGTGGGAGCTGCCGCCGATCGAGGAGCTCAAGAAGAACAAGAGCGTGCGGGCGTGGCGGCTGCCGATGGGCTTCACGGCGTGGCCGCCGTGGCGCCCGGGCGTGCTGTTCACCGGCGACTCGCTGGGGGCGGGCAAGCCGGCGTCCGGCGCAGGCATCTCCAAGGCGTTGGAATCCGGCCTCGCCGCAGGTGAGTGCGCGATCGCGGCGCTGCAGAACGGCGGACCCGACGACTTCACCAACTACGCGCAGCGGATGGAAGCGGCGTGGGGCCGGGAGTACCAGCGCGGCCGCTATTTCCACAAGCTGCTGGGCTACCCGAAAGTCGCCAATGCCGGTATCAAGTTGATCGACAATGCCGCGTTCCGCGACCGGATGCTCAAGGCGCTGTACAAGAAAGCCCAAGGACCACAGCACACCACCAAGTAGCCGGGCCTCGATGCTCTATGGGTTGGGACTCAGCACCAAACCGACTTCGCAGGAACCGTCCCGCGGATCCGGTGTGACGGCAACGCGATAGGACGCGCCGATCACATCGGCGTTGAGGTCGACCACCTCTTGGATGAGACCTTGCTGAATACCCCTGACAACCTCTGGCGCAGTCGCCGCCACTTCCGCCAGCGGACAGGTGCAGAGCACAACCGTCACCTCCCCAAAGGAATTCAGCACCGAGCGGACCTGGAATCCGAGCTCCCCCAACGTCGCTACCACCAGATCGGCGATCGTCGATTCGTCGCGCTTTCTGGCCAGTCGAACACGACGGGCGAGATCTGCTCCGATCCGCAGCGCCCGTCGTTCCCGCTCCTCCGCTGTCCCGCCGAGGTGCGAGGCAAAGAGCGAGACGATGTCCGCGTAATCCAATCGCGGCGCCAGTTCATAGGTGAGCCGCGGCCGTCCGGCGCGACCGACTTTCGCGCCACCGCCCCGCCGGATGTATCCCTGCTCCTCCAGCGTTGTCAGATGGAAACGAGCCGTGGTGATGTGGATCTGCAGCGTGTCGGCTACGTGCTGCGCGTCAATCGGCCCCGGCGCACCCTTCAGTAGGCCGAGCACCTTCTGCCGCTGTTGTCCGGCCGCACGTTCCGACGGTGAGTCGAGGTCGTGGCGCTGCACTGACACCCCCTGAGTGTGTCACGACACCGGCACGACGCCGACCGCGGAGACGGCCGTCAGTGATCGCCGATAGCGGTGAAAGGTCCTGCGCATGCCGATCACGCGCCGCCGCGCGGCCGCGCGCACGATCAGGTTGCCGACGATCCGCAAGGCGCCGCGCGGACCTTCGTCGGCCAGCACGCGGGCGGGATTGAGCAGCGCCATGGGCGCGTAGTCGACCGTGATGTCCTCGAAGCCGGCCTCGGCCAGCAATTGAGCCCATTCGGCTGCGGTGAGCGGACGCGCATTGACCTTGATCGATCGCGCCAGATCGCGCCTGATGTCGTCCTTGGTCTCCTGGGGCATCGAGTCAGGCTTCAACCCCAATTCGTGAATCGCGTATCGGCCGCCGGGACGCAGGATGCGGAACGCCTCGGCGATGATGGCGCGTTTGGCCTTGTCCCCCTGCATGGTCAGCATGGCCTCCCCGACGACGACGTCGACGCTGGCCGCCGGCAGTCCCGTCGTGGCGGCGTCGGCGATGACCACCGTGCCTTCCACGGGCTTGACGATTTCACGCACCGACTCCGTTGCCGCGGCAGTGTCATCGACTCCGACATACGACCGCGGGTGCAGCGCGACGATATCGCGTGCGGTGCGACCCAGACCCGGCCCCAGTTCCACGACGTCGGCGCCCGCGACTTTGGCAGCCGCCAGCATCCGGGTAGTCAGCTCGAGGCCGCCCGGGCGCAGTACCCGCTTGCCGAGACGCGCCAGCAGCCAGTGCCCCGGCGTATCGGCATCGGATCGCCCCGCGAGCGGAAGAGCCTCTCTGTCAGTCATTTTCGAACCGTCCTTTCAGCCACTGCGACCGCGAAGATCGCACCGAACAACACGCATACGTAGAGCAGCGCGACGTCTTTTCCCCACGGTGGCGTCAGGACCGTGTCTTGTCCGGTCGCGAACACCGCGTTGAGCAACGGCATGAAGCGCTGTAACGACGCTCCGCTAGGCAGATAGCCGGCGGCCGACTCGACGACATAGGCCCACAGCAGAATTGCGCCCACGGCGCCGAGGGGCGAGCGGATCAGCGCACCGACACCCACGCCCGCGCCGGCGGCAAAGAACGCCAGTAGCGGGACGGTCCAAAGCAATCGCAGGGCGACGGGATCGGCGACCGAGACCGCCCCGTACACGATCGGCGCGATCAGCGGCAGCACCGCGAGGACGGCGATCAGCGTGAAGGTGACGGCCAGCGCGCCGACTGCTCCATAGAACAGCCATCGACCGATCAATACCGACCACGGTCGAGGAAGCGCCAGCCGTACGTATTCTTCTGCGCGATAGCGGCTTCCGGAAGCCTGCCCATCCGCGGCCGCCACCGCAACCAGAACCACGGTGATGGTGATGACCCAGTACGCGGCGTTCGAGCTCGACACCTGCAGCACCGAGATCTGCCCCGGGATCCCGGCGAACGCCTCGGCCACCGCGGCGATCCCGAACGTGATGATCATCGGCACCGCGACAGCCGCCGGCACCACCGCTGTCCACAGCCGACTGCGCCCACCAGTGCGGATGAATTCGGCGCGCAGGGTGCGCGCCGTCAGTTCAAGCGCGACGCTCATACGCGTGCCAACAACGTGGCCTCCAACCATTCGCGGGTGTCCTCGCCCACGGGGGTCAGCTGGTCCAACGCGCCGAGCATCTCCAACCGTCCGTTTACGAGCAGCGCGATCCGATCGGCCGTCAGCGCCACCTCGCCGAGGAGGTGGGTGGCGATCACCACCGCGGCGCCCGCGGCGGCGAACCGGCGCAGAAGCGCCCTGAACCAGACGATGCCTGGCACATCGAGGCCGTTGAGCGGTTCGTCGAACAGCAGCGCGCGCGGCTGCGCCAGCAGCGCGCCGGCAATCGCCAGCCGCTGGCGGGCGCCCAGCGACAAACGACTGATGCGCACGCCACGCACATCCAGCAGTCCGGTCTCACCGAGCACCACCCCGACGCGCGCCGGACTGATCCCGGAGAGTGCCGCCAACCAGGACAGGTGTTGGCGCACAGTGTGTCCGGGGTTCATCGCGTCGGGTCCGAGGTGAACCCCAAGCAGTCGTGGATCATCTAGCCGGCGCTGCCGACACACCGCGACCGTGCCGTCATCCGGCCGGTCGAGGCCCGCGATCAGGCGCAACAACGTGGTCTTACCGGCGCCGTTGAGGCCGAGCAACGCGGTCACCGAGCCCGCAGGGAACTCTGCGGTTACACCGTCGACAGCGCGGCGGCCGCCGAAAGACTTTGTCAGTTCCATGGTTTCGATCACGGAGGCATCACTGGAAGTTGCACGGGATGGGAAGGCCGAGCGTCTCGATGCCGCTGCACAGTGACTTGCTCGCAACCTTCCATCGACCGTCGATGCGCCGCCATTCGGCGTTGATCGCGATCGTGGGTGCACCCTGCCTGCTGGCGTTGATGACCGCGGTGTGGCGATCGGGCTCGTGTGTCTCGGGGCCGGTGACGAGGCTCGATCCCCGGGGTGGGCGGAAGAAGCCGATGCGGTAGACCATCTTCGGTGCGATCACGGCGCGATTTCCGCCCTCCAACTGAGCGGCCTTGACCCAATCCGGTGCCGGAGTGCCGACCAACAGCCGGATCTGGG
>CAZOIX010000267.1:0-6015 GCA_964579685.1 uncultured Mycobacterium sp. | reverse complement strand
GCCTCACCGAGATCTGCAGCGAACTGCTCAAGGTCCGGTACTCCGACGACACCCTGGAATGCAAGGTCCCATACCCCCCACTGGGGCCACCCGAAGGCGCCGAGGGCAAGGACACCGCCCGCGACGATTGGGGCATCCAGCCCGTTCCCAAGTACCACCGGATCGGGTTCCGCGAACTGGTGCGCATCCACGATGAACGGATGGCGCGCGAGGCTGCCGAACAGCAGGGAGCATCGGGTCCGTGACAAGGAAATCGCCCGAAGAACATGCGGCGAACTTGGATCTTCGCCACGAGGACTTCAACGACAACGACTTCCTGTACGACGTCTACGACGTGATGCGACGGAATGCGCCTTTCTCGCACACGGATTCACCGTTTCTCAGTGCCACACCCGGCGGTGCCTGGGTCGCTAATCGCTATCAGGAGTGCTACCAGATCCTGCAGGACTGGGAGAATTTCTCGTCCAACCCGACTCCAGAGGCGTCCGAACGTCTTGCCGGCGACCTGGTGATCACCCTTGATCCGCCGCGGCAGCAGCAGTTCCGCAAGGTGCTCAATCCCTACTTCTCGCCGGCGCGAATGAAGGCGCTGGCGCCCCAGATCCGGGAGGAAACCGACCGGCTCATCGACGATTTCATCGATCGGGGGCGCGGTGACCTCGCCCAGGTGGCATGGCGTCAGCCGGGTATCGTCTTCTTCAAGTATCTGTTCGGCCTGCCCATCGACGACGTGCCACTGTGCATCGAACTCACGGACACCGCACTCAACGGAGAGACCGAGGATGCCCGCATGGCGGCATGGGGCGGGCTGTACCAGCATCTTCACGATGCGATCACGGCTCGCACCACACAGCCGCCCAGGGACGACATGATCGACGTCCTGCGCACTACCGAGATCGACGGTGAGAAGCTGCAATTCGGTGACATCGTCGGGAACGCGATGCTTTTGGTCCAAGCGGGTCTCGAAACCACCGCGAGCGCGATGTCGTTCGCCTTCCACTATCTTGCGACGCACGCCGGCGAGCGCGATCGCCTCATCTCCGACCCCGGGCTTCGGCCGCGCGCCATCGAGGAGTTCCTTCGCTACTCGGGGTCGATACACGGAATCCCGCGAACCGTCACCAAGCAGGTCGAGTTGAGCGGGCACACCTTTTGCCCGGGCGAATCCGTCATCGTCAACTACGCCTCGGCGAATCGCGATGCGGAGCAATTTCCCGATCCCGACCGTTGCCTCCTCGATCGCACGTCGAATCGTCACCTCGGATTCGGCGCCGGCGTGCATCGGTGTCTCGGCTCCAATCTGGCACGTCTGGAATTTCAGATCGGCGTCGAACAGGTGTTGTCACGGATGCCCGACTACCGCCTGGCGCCGGATGCCGACGCGGTGTTCCACGGCAACTCGGTCACCCGAGGTTTCCGCGCCATCCCAGTGACTTTCACAGCAGGCGAAAAGTCGAGATGACCTATCGAATCGTCCAGTGGACGACCGGCAACATCGGAGTGAAGTCGGTCCACGCGATCGTCGAGAACTCAGCGCTGGAACTGGTCGGGTGTTACGCGTGGTCACCGGACAAGGTCGGCCGCGACGTCGGTGAACTCTGTGGCATCGCGCCGCTCGGCGTATTCGCCACCGACGACGTCGACGCCCTGCTCGCGCTCACACCGGATTGCGTTGTCTACAACCAGATGTTCGCCGACGTCGACCACCTGGTCCGGATTCTCGAAGCGGGTATCAACGTCGTGACCACGTCGGAGTTCATCACCGGCCACCGGCTCGGCCCAGGACGCGAGCGCATCGCGAAGGCGTGTCAGGTCGGCAATGCGACGATCTTCGGCAGCGGGCTCAACCCCGGCTTCATCCAGCTCTTCGCGATCGTCTCGGCGGGGCTGTCGGATCGGGTCGACCGCGTGTATATCGAGGAATCGTTCGACACCACGATCTACAACTCGCCGGAGACCGAGAAGATCATGGGGTTCGGCTACCCGATCGACTACCCGGATCTGCGCGCGGTCACCGAAGAGGGGTCCGGGATCTTCCGCGAGGCGGTCATGCTCGTCGCCGACGCGCTAGGGGCTGACCTCGACGACATCCGCTGCGAGGCCAAGTACGCCCGGGCCACCGAGGATGTGCACCTTCCAGGCGACTGGGTCATCGCCAAGGGCTGCGTGGCGGGAATCGATGTGAGCTGGAAGGGCTATGTCGGCGACCGCGACGTCGTCGAGGTGCGTGCGGTGTGGACCAAGGGCCAAGCGCTGGATCCTGTGTGGGACATGGGATTCGGCTACCACATCACCGTCGAAGGCCGACCGACGATCAAGACGACCCTTGCCTTCGAGCCGCCGCCGAACTTCGTGGCCGAGACGATCGAGGAATACATCCTGCTCGGACTCACGATCACGGCCGTGCCGGCGATCACCGCGATACCCGCCGTCGTCGCGGCGCCTGCCGGCATCGCGACATACAACGATCTACCGCTGCTACTGCCCAGGGGTGTGATGAATGTCTGAGAAAACCTATCGAATCATCCAATGGATGACGGGCGACGTCGGACAGGTCGGTGTGCGGCACTTCGCCGACAACCCCACCTTCGAGCTGGTCGCTGTTCTGGTGCACAGTACGGACAAGGTCGGAAAGGACGCCGGCGAGATCGCGGGTATCCCGCCGACGGGAGTCATCGCGACCGACGACATCGACTCGGTCATCGCCATGGACGCCGACTGCGTCTTCTACACGCCGATCATCATGGATGTCGACACCGTGTGCCGGCTGCTGCGCTCGGGCAAGAACGTCGTCACCACAAGCGGGTTCTTCTACCCATCACCGGATTTCGCCGCGGACGCAGATACGATCCGCGCCGCCTGCGCTGACGGCGGCACGTCCTTCCACGGCGGCGGTATCCATCCCGGCTATGCCGGCGACATCCTGCCCGTGACTCTTGCACGGGTGATGAGCCGGATCGACCAGATACGGGTCGAGGAGGTCGTCAACGTGCTCACCGACGCGCCGCTCGACCACATCGACTGGATGGGCTTCGGCAAGGACAAGGACAGATTCCTCTCTGAGCCAACGATTCTCGGCCTCGGTCTACCGTTCTTCGCCCAGTCGATGTACATGATCGCCGACGGCCTCGGCGTGACCATCGATCAGGTGACCGCAGCCGACGTGCAGGCGGCCGTGGCTACCCAGGACATCCCGCATCCGTTGGGAGCGATACCCCGCGGCACGGTCGCGGCGCAGCACCACGAGTGGACAGCGTGGGTCGCAGGAAACCCACTCATCGTCTTCGAGGCCCTCTACACGACAACGACATCAGACAACCTCGAACCGGCCTGGGAATTCGGCAAAACGCGCTACCGCATCGAGATTCAGGGTGATCCACCGACCGAGCTGATCCTGCAAGGGGTCGATCAGCCGGACGGGACGATGCGCCATCCCGGTTATGACTGGACGGCGATGGGCGCCATCAACGCAATTCCCGATGTCTGCGACGCGCCGCCGGGCTGGGTGAACCACTTTGACCTCGGCCTGGTCCGGCCGCGGGGGCTGGTGCGCACATGAGCTCTGCGCACCTGCACCACGTCGTTTTCGCTGTCGCACCCGAACGACACCAGATCGTCGCACGGATGTTCACCGAACTCGGGTTCGCCCTGCAGCCGACCGAGCTGACCGAACTCGGTGTCAACGTCAGCCTGGACTGGGACCGTGGGATCGAGCTCATCAGCCCCATCCAGGGAGCGACCGCTGACGTCGCCGCATCGGTGCGAGCGTTTCTCGACAACAACGGCGACGGTATCTACACCGTCGTGCTCCAGGTCCCCGGCGCCTCAGAGGCCGAGTCCGTCACGGAGCGGTACGGGGCGGCGATCCGCTTCCGGCAGAAGCTGCAGGGCGGTGGAACACACCTCGAGGAGATCGACCTGTCCGTGCTCGGCCTGCCGCTGACCCTGCTGGACACCAACGTGCCATGACCGTCGACGCCGCCAAGCCCAGTGTGTTCGATGCGGGACTTCCGACCCTGCACTACGACGTTACCGATACACCCCAGAAGATCGATCCCCAGTTTCGTGCGGCGCAGCAGAACGCACCGATCGCCCTTGGCCCGATCGGCCCCGAGGTGCTCTCGTATGAGCTGGCCCGCAGCGTGCTTCGCGACCCGCGGTTCGTCGTGCCGAAGGGTATTCACCTATCCGCTCACGGCATCACGTCAGGTCCGCTGTGGGACAGGGTGACTCGCAGCATCCTGAATATGGAGGGCGACGAACATCGGCGGCTGCGCAGCCTGGTCTCGCGGGCCTTCACGCCGCGCGCGACAGCGCGGATGCACGACACGATTCACACCGTGGTCAACGAGCTCGTCGACGAGGTAGCAGATGCAGGTGCCTGTGAGTTCGTCGCTGATATCGCGCGGCCCTATCCCATTCCGGTCATCTGCGCCCTCTTCGGCGCCCCCCGTGAGGACTGGCGACAGTTCTCACGGTGGGCCGAGGACATCTTCAAGATCGTCAGCTTCGACTGCGATCTGGCCGAGGAGCAACCCGTCGTCCTCAGGGCGTGGGACGCGTTCGACGACTACATCGACGATATGGTCGCGGCAAGGCGGCACAGCTTGACCGACGATCTGCTCTCCGAACTCATTCGGATCGAAGATGCGGGTGACCGCCTCGACTCCGCAGAATTGCGGATGTTGGCATTCAGCATTCTGGTAGCCGGGACCGATACCACCCGCAGCCAACTCGCGGCGTCCATGCAGGTGCTCTGCGATCACCCCGAGCAGTGGTCACTGCTGCAAGCTCAGCCGGATCTGGCGATGCGGGCCGTCGAGGAGACCATGCGCCATTCACCGTCGATGTGCAGCACCGTGCGTAGCGTCACCGAAGACGTCGTCGTCGCCGACTACATCATCCCGGCGGACACGTTCATCATCGTGAACACGTATGCGGCCAACCGTGATAGCGCTGTCTACGACGATCCGACACGTTTCGACATCACCCGACACGAACCGCCGCCGATCCTGACCTTCGGCGGCGGAGTGCACTACTGCCTCGGCGCCAACCTGGCAAGGCTGGAACTGGCGGAGGCGCTGAAGATCCTTTCCCAGCGTCTGCCCAACCCGCAGCGCACCGAATCGGTGCCGTGGAAGCCGTTGCTCGGACTGAGTGGCCCGACCAGTCTTCGGATAGCGTTCGGCAACTAGGGCGTCTTCGCCGCCAGAATCTGGTCCACGCCCATGCGGCGCTGGGCGAACGCGAGTCCGCCGCCGACTAGATAAAGCCGCCAGACCCGAGCGACCTCTTCGCCCAGTAGCGCCACGAACTCGTCGTAGCGATTCTCGAAGGTGTCGATCCAATGATCGACGGTGCGAACATAGTGCTCGCGCATCCCGTCGACACCGAGCACCTCGAATCCGCTGTCCTGCAAGTCCTTCAGTGTCTGCCACAACGGGCGCATGTGCATGTCCGGCGCGATGTAGCGCTCGATGAACGGACCGCCGCCCGGTGCGGCGTCTCCGCTTCGCGACATCTGCTGCAGCAGCAATCGCCCGCCGGGCTTGAGGACGCGATGCATGACCGAGACATAAGTCGGATAGTGCTGTTGTCCGACGTGCTCACCCATCTCGATCGACGAGACAGCGTCGAAGGCGATGTCGGCGCCCAGATCGCGATAGTCCTGCAGCCGCACCTCGACTCGATCGGAGAGTCCGTAGGCCTTCACGCGTTCGGCGACGAACGCGTGCTGCTGGGCCGACAGCGTGATGCCCGTAGCCACGACACCGTATTCACGGGCCGCATGAAGGATCATCGACCCCCATCCGCAGCCGACGTCGAGGAGGCGCTGTCCCGGTTTGAGATCGAGCTTGCGGCAGACGCGGTCCAGCTTCGCGGTCTGCGCGCTGTGCAGCGACTCGTCGCCCGAGACGAAGAACGCCGACGAATACGCCATGTGGTCGTCGAGAAGCAGTTCGTAGAACTCGTTGGACAGGTCATAGTGATGCGCAATCGCGTCCCGGTCTCGGC
>CAZOIX010000266.1:0-6017 GCA_964579685.1 uncultured Mycobacterium sp. | reverse complement strand
CCAGCGCATCGGCGCGGCCACCACCGCATTGATCGTCACCGGCCGCGCCGTGGGCGTCGTCGCCGGAAATCAGGGGTCCACGGTCGCCAGGTTCGCGGCCGGGATGGCTCCGCACGGCTCCGGCACCGTGCTGGTCGGGCGCGACGGATCCGCGTCCGGTACCGCCGCGGTCGCGGTGGCGAGGTCGGACGCCGCGCTGAGCTCCGCCGTCAGCACCGTCGACGACATCGATTCGGAGTCCGGCAGGATCACCTCGGTGCTGGCCCTGAGCGACTTGGCCGCGGGTGGCAAGCCCGGTCAGTACGGCATCGGCCAGGGCGCCGCGTCGGTAACCGTCCCGCAATAGTCCCATTGCACGCGGGGGCCCAACCGACGGCGCGTCAGCGACGGCTTGTCGGCGTCGGTGTTAGGGTTAAGTTCCGTGGGTCGGCAGGCCCCAGCTATTGACAGCGAGCCCCTGCCGCGTCGTCACGGAGGTTGCTCTTGCCAGCTCTACGCAAGCACCCGCAAGCCCCGACCAAGCACCTCTTCGTCACAGGCGGCGTCGTTTCCTCTCTGGGGAAGGGCCTGACGGCCTCCAGCCTCGGACAGTTGCTGACGGCGCGCGGGCTGCAGGTGACCATGCAGAAGCTGGACCCCTACCTCAATGTCGACCCCGGAACCATGAACCCGTTCCAGCACGGCGAGGTGTTCGTGACCGAGGACGGCGCCGAGACCGACCTCGACGTCGGCCACTACGAGCGGTTCCTCGACCGCAATCTGTACGGCTCGGCGAATGTCACGACGGGGCAAGTGTATTCATCGGTGATCGCCAAGGAGCGTCGCGGTGAGTACCTGGGCGACACCGTGCAGGTCATCCCGCACATCACCGACGAGATCAAACGGCGCATCCTGGAGATGGCCGAGCCGGACCCCGGCGGGCACCGGCCCGACGTGGTGATCACCGAGATCGGCGGCACCGTCGGCGACATCGAATCACTGCCGTTCTTGGAGGCCGCCCGCCAGGTGCGGCACGAGGTCGGCCGCGAAAACTGCTTCTTCCTACACTGCTCACTCGTGCCTTTCATGGCACCGTCCGGCGAGCTGAAGACCAAGCCGACGCAGCACTCGGTGGCCGCCCTGCGCAGCATCGGTATCAGTCCGGACGCGCTGATCCTGCGCTGCGACCGCGACGTGCCCGAACCGTTGAAGAACAAGATCGCGCTGATGTGCGACGTGGACATCGACGGCGTCATCTCCACGCCGGATGCGCCGTCGATCTACGACATCCCTAAGGTCCTGCATCGGGAGGAGCTCGACGCCTACGTGGTACGCCGGCTGAATCTGCCGTTCCGCGACGTCGATTGGACGCAATGGAACGACCTGCTGCATCGCGTGCACGAGCCGCGGGAGACCGTGCGAATCGCGTTGGTGGGCAAGTACATCGATCTGTCCGACGCCTACCTGTCGGTGGCCGAGGCCCTGCGCGCCGGTGGTTTCGCCCACCACGCCAAGGTGGAGATGCGCTGGGTCGCTTCCGACGACTGCGAAACCGAAGGCGGTGCGGCCGCGGCGCTGACCGACGTCCACGGCATCTTGATCCCCGGCGGGTTCGGCATTCGCGGAATCGAGGGCAAGATCGGCGCCATCCGCTATGCGCGCAAGCGGGGCCTGCCGGTGTTCGGGCTGTGTCTGGGGTTGCAGTGCATCGTGATCGAGGCGGCGCGATCGGTGGGGATCACCGAGGCCAACTCGGCGGAGTTCGATCCGAAGACCCCCGATCCGGTCATCTCGACGATGGCTGACCAACGCGAAGTCGTCGCCGGGGAAGCCGACCTCGGGGGCACCATGCGGCTGGGTGCCTACCCGGCGGTGTTGGAGCCCAATTCCATAGTGGCGCAAGCCTATGGCACCAGCGACGTGTCCGAGCGGCACCGTCACCGCTATGAGGTGAACAACTCCTACCGCGAGCGGATCTCCGAGAGCGGGCTGCGGTTCAGTGGCACATCGCCCGACGGTCACCTTGTCGAATTCGTCGAGTACTCCGCGGACGTACATCCGTTCATCGTTGGCACCCAGGCGCACCCTGAGCTGAAGAGCAGGCCCACCCGCCCGCACCCGCTGTTCGTCGCGTTTGTCGGCGCCGCGCTGAGCTACAAGGCCGAGGAGCGGCTTCCCGGGATGGACATACCCGAACATGCCAACGGTTCGGAACGGCCCGAGGAGGTCGGGCAACCTCTGCGCGACGCCGAGCTGCAAAAATCTGAAGCCCGTGGCTGAACACGATTTCGAGACGGTTGCCTCCGAAACCATCTATATCGGAAACATTTTCGCGCTACGCGCAGACTCCGTGCGCATGCCTGGCGGAAACGTCGCCAAGCGGGAAGTCCTCGAACACTACGGTGCGGTCGGCGTCGTCGCACTCGACGATGAGGACAACGTCGCGTTGGTGTATCAGTACCGGCATCCGGTCGGCCGTCGGCTGTGGGAACTGCCCGCTGGCCTGCTGGATTCAGGCGGTGAAGCGCCACACGTCACCGCGGCACGCGAACTCGAGGAGGAGGCGGGCCTCGCCGCGTCGGATTGGCGTGTTCTCGCCGATCTGGTCTCGACACCGGGTTTCACCGACGAGAGCGTTCGGGTCTACCTGGCGACGGGCCTGCGTGATGTCGGGCGGCCCGACGCCCACGACGAGGAAGCCGACCTGACGCTGAAGTGGTTCCCGCTCGACGATGCGGTGCGGATGGTGTTTTCCGGAGACATCGTCAATTCGCTTGCAGTGGCGGGCATCCTGGCTGCGCACAGTACAGACGATCGATCCTCGCTGCGGCCCGTGGATGCGCCGTGGACCGACCGTCCGCATGCCTTTGCCCAGCGCAAGGGCCAGAGATGACGACTTTCCGGCCCGCTCTGGACGACCAACTCCAGGGCTACCTCGACCACCTGACCATCGAGCGCGGCGTGGCAGCCAACACCTTGACGTCCTATCGGCGCGACCTTCGGCGCTACTCCGAACACCTCATGGCGCGTGGTATCGACGATCTGGCCAAGGTGAGCGAGGGCGACGTCAGCGACTTCCTGGTCGCGCTGCGCCGGGGCGATCCCGACGCAGGAACCGCTCCGCTGTCGGCGGTATCGGCCGCGCGTGCCCTGATCGCGGTCCGTGGGCTGCACCGCTTCGCCGAGGCGGAGGGCCTCACCACACTCAACGTCGCGTCAGCGGTCAAACCGCCGACACCGAGCCGACGCCTACCGAAGAGCCTCTCCATCGACGAGGTTCTCGCACTGTTGGAGGGCGCCGGCGGGGAGAGTGAGGCCGACGGGCCGCTTACGCTGCGCAACCGGGCGCTGCTGGAACTCCTCTACTCGACCGGGGCACGGATCTCAGAAGCCGTCGGGCTCGACGTCGACGACGTGGACACCAAGGCGCGGTCGGTGTTGTTACGGGGCAAGGGTGGTAAGCAGCGGCTGGTGCCGGTCGGCCGCCCTGCGGTCACCGCGCTGGACGCCTACTTCGTGCGGGGACGCCCCGACCTGGCGCGTCGCGGACGCGGCACCCCGGCGATCTTCCTCAACGCCCGGGGCGGGCGGCTGTCGCGCCAGAGCGCGTGGCAGGTGCTTCAGGACGCAGCGGAACGGGCGGGCATCACCTCTGCGGTGTCGCCGCACGTGCTGCGCCATTCGTTCGCCACACACCTGCTCGACGGCGGCGCCGACGTCCGCGTCGTGCAGGAACTGCTCGGCCACGCCTCGGTCACCACGACACAGATCTACACGATGGTCACCGTCAGCGCGCTGCGCGAGGTCTGGGCCGGGGCGCACCCGCGGGCGCAGTGAGCCGCTAGCCCAGATACTCCGACTCGAGCACCAGGTCGGGCGCCAGCGTCTGATACTCGCCGTGGGTCTTGTGCTCGGCGGTGTCGAACAGCTTGTCCTGCTGCTCGCGCATGTATTCGCGGTACTTGGGCGAGCCGAGGATCAGCATGTTGTCGGCGACGACGATCGATCCGCGGTGCAGCCAGCCGCGGTCGAGGATGGACTGCAGGTCGGGCAGGTAGGCGGTCTTGTCGTGGTCGATGAACAGCAGGTCCAGCTTCTGGGCGGCAAAGCCGTGCTCGTTGGCCAGGGCGTCAAGCGTCTTCCCGCCGTCGCCGAGGGTGCCGACTACACACGTCACTCGGTCGGCGACTCCCGCGTGGTTCCAGATACGTTGCGCTACTTCGGCATTGGCGGCGGCGAGCTCCACGGAGTACACCCTGGCCGTGGGAGCCGCACGCGCGATCCGCAGCGCGCCGTAGCCGCAGTACGTGCCCAGCTCCAGCACCAGCCCCGGGTCGGCGCGGCGCACGGCGGCGTCGAGCAGTTCGCCCTTTTCGTCGCCGACGTTGATCAGGAACGACTTCTCGTAGGCGAACTGGTCGATCTTGGCGATCACGTCGTCGAGGTCGCCGCGGTGCGCATGGGCCACCACGTAGTCGGCGGCGGCGGCCTCTCGACCGTCGCCGATCTGGCCGGTCTTGGTGATGTTGCGTGCCCCGAGGGCCAGCCGCCAGAACGACCAGCGTACGAAAGGAACGCGCCGTTTCAGGCTCACGTTCGTCAGCCTAGGTCCGCTCTCGGGATGGAACCAACAAAGTCGCCCGCGGGTCTGGCAGACCAGGCAGTCACCTCCCGTTAAACTTGCCCGGATGTTCGCCATGCCTGTGACTTGCCTGACCAGCGACGGTCGGGCATGAACGACGCCGGCGACGCCCCCGACGTCGGCTTGACCGGCCGCCAGCCGCGAACCATCCCCATCCCCGAACCCAAGACGTCGCACGGCCCGGCCAAGGTCATCGCGATGTGCAATCAGAAGGGTGGGGTCGGCAAGACCACGTCGACCATCAACCTGGGCGCCAGCCTGGCCGAGTACGGCCGTCGCGTCCTGATGGTCGACCTCGATCCGCAGGGCGCGCTGTCGGCGGGTCTGGGGGTGCCGCACTACGAACTCGAGCACACGGTCCACAACCTGCTGGTCGAACCCCGGGCGTCGATCGACGACGTGCTGATCAGCACCCGCGTCAAGAACCTGGACCTGGTGCCGAGCAACATCGACCTGTCGGCCGCGGAAATCCAGCTGGTCAACGAGGTGGGCCGCGAACAGTCCCTGGCACGCGCCCTGTACCCGGTGCTGGACCGCTACGACTACGTGCTGATCGATTGCCAGCCGTCGCTGGGGCTGCTCACCGTGAACGGGCTGGCGTGCAGCGACGTGGTGATCATCCCGACGGAGTGCGAGTTCTTCTCGCTGCGCGGGCTGGCGCTGCTCACCGATACCGTCGACAAGGTGCACGACCGCCTGAACCCGAAGCTGTCCATCGGCGGCATCCTCATCACCCGCTATGACCCACGCACCGTAAACTCCCGCGAAGTGATGGCCCGAGTCCTGGAACGGTTCGGCGACCTGGTGTTCGACACCGTCATCACCCGGACGGTGCGCTTCCCCGAAACCAGCGTCGCCGGCGAACCGATCACCTCATGGGCGCCGAAATCCGTTGGTGCCGAAGCGTATCGGTCGTTGGCGCGCGAGGTCATCGACCGGTTCGGCGCGTGACCGGGGCGGTGACTACGGCCGGACCCGACGAGTCGCAGCATGCGGGTTTCCAGGTTCGGCTCAGCAATTTCGAGGGTCCGTTCGACCTGTTGTTGCAGCTGATCTTCGCGCATCGGCTCGACGTCACCGAGGTGGCGCTGCACCAGGTGACCGACGACTTCATCGCCTACACCAGGGCGATCGGGCCGCAGCTCGAACTCGACGAGACCACCACGTTCTTGGTGATCGCGGCGACGCTGCTCGACCTCAAGGCGGCGCGCCTGCTGCCGGCCGGTGAGGTGCACGACGAGGAGGATCTCGCGCTGCTCGAGGTGCGTGATCTGCTGTTCGCCCGGCTGCTGCAGTATCGGGCGTTCAAGCATGTGGCGGAGATGTTCGCCGAACTCGAGGCCGCCGCGTTGCGCAGCTACCCGCGGTCGGTGGCGCTCGAGGAGCAGTATCAGGA
>CAZOIX010000265.1:5203-6028 GCA_964579685.1 uncultured Mycobacterium sp. | reverse complement strand
GTGGCGTGAGGTGGGGCTGATGTGATGTGGTAGGGGCGACGGAGGCGGTGGCGGTCTCCGTCCCGGCGGTGGGGGCGGCGGCCTCCGCCCCGGAGGGGGAGGCGGCGGCTGAGGCGGAATCGGTCCGCGCCGAGCACCTTCTTGATGTCCCATCGTCCATTCGAGCAAAGGAGCGTCACATGTTCTCTCGCAGCGTCATAGGGGCCGGCGTGATCGCCGGCGCGATGTTCTTCGGCAACGCGGCCACGGCGGCCGCCGATCCGCCGAACTGTACGGCGGCCGATCTGGCCGGTGTCATGGCCGGGGTCTCCGCGGGTACGTCGTCGTACCTGTTCACCCACCCTGATGTGAACGCATTCTTCACGGGCCTCAAAGGCAAGTCCCGCGACCAGATGTCAGCCGAGATTCAGGCGTATTTCGACGCCACCCCGCAGGTCCGCGACGAACTCCGCGCAGTCAGGCAGGCGGCGGCCGACTTCCGCGATCGCTGCGACGCACCGCTGCCTGACATGCCGATGGCCTAGTGCCGGAGCGCCGGAATCGCCACCGACGCAACGCGGCCTGACACACTGGGCACGTGCGCACCCCACCACAGTGCTGGCTCACCGACATGGACGGCGTCCTCGTCCGTGAGGAACACGCGCTGCCCGGCGCTGCCGAGTTTCTCAAGCGGCTGGTCGATAAAGAGCGTCCGTTCCTGGTCCTGACGAACAACTCGATCTTCACACCGCGAGATCTGTCGGCCCGGCTTCTACGCTCCGGGCTGAGCGTGCCCGAGGACTCGATCTGGACGTCCGCGCTGGCCACTGCGACGTTTCTATCCGA
>CAZOIX010000265.1:0-5193 GCA_964579685.1 uncultured Mycobacterium sp. | reverse complement strand
TCTTCCGCTTTTTCCCCCCGAGCTGGTGGGTGTGCGTGCGCTGTCGCTCGGCGGTGTGCCGGCCCCCCCCACGGCGCTGCACGCCGTCGGGTACACGCTCACCGACATCGAACCCGATTTCGTCGTGCTCGGTGAGACGCGCACGTATTCGTTCGAGGCGGTGACCAAGGCCGTCCGGCTGATCCTGGGCGGTGCCCGGTTCATCGCCACCAACCCCGACGTCACCGGACCGTCGGCAGAGGGCCCGTTGCCGGCCACGGGATCGGTTGCCGCGATGGTCACCAAGGCCACCGGGCGCGAACCGTACTTCGTCGGAAAACCGAACCCGATGATGTTCCGCAGTGCGCTGAACCGGATCGAGGCGCATTCGGAGAACACCGTGATGGTCGGTGATCGGATGGACACCGACGTGGTCGCCGGTATCGAGGCCGGGTTGGAGACCATCCTGGTGCTGACCGGTTCGACGAATGTCGAGGACATCGAGCGCTATCCGTTCCGGCCGAGTCGGGTGCTGCCATCCATCGCTGAGGCGATCGACCTCGTGTGAGTCAAAGAAGGGTGATTGCGATGGCCGACATCGAACTGATCGGGGTGCCCTTCGACGGGTACGGTCGCGCCGGTAATCAAACCCGGGCGGCGCAGGTGCTGCACGATGCAGGGCTCGCGGACGCCTTCGATCACCACCACGTCACCGATCACCACCTGGAGCTGCCCGGGCCGGATCCCACACGCGGTGCGTCGACCACCCTGATCAACGAACCCGCGCTGCTCGCCATGACCGATGCGTTGAACGTCCGTGTCGGACAGGCGGTCACGGCGGGCCGATTTCCGTTCGTCTACGGCGGCGACTGTTCGGCGCTGTTGGGCATCGTGACCGGCCTTCGTGATCACGTCGGCGACGTCGCACTCGTCTTCATCGACGGACACGAGGACACCATGCCGCTCGACGTGTCCGAGGACGGCGAGGCCGCCAACACCGAAATCGGCCTGCTGCTCGGTCTGACGGGACGGCTGCTCAGCCCCGCGCTCGGCGACCGGCTGCCTGCGCTGAAACCGGAGCACCTGGTCGTGCTCGGCCCACGAGACGACGCCTGGAGGAGGCGCTTCAACGTCGGCTCACTCGCCGACAGTGGGGTGTGGGTGGCGCCGCTGGCAGAGGTCGCCGACGATCCGTCGGCCGCGGGCCGCAGTGCCATTGCCGAACTCGCCGGTCGGGTTGACCGGTGGTGGCTGCACATCGATCTGGACGTTCTCGACCCGCTTGAATTCGGAGCGCAGGGGCTGCCCGGTGTCGAGGACGAACCCGGTGGCCTGACGTGGGATCAACTCACCGATCTGGTCGTATCGATGTTCGGCTCCCCGGCGCACTGCGTCGGTGCCAGCTTGGTGATCTACGATCCGGATCAGGATCACGACCACGCCGACGCGAAGAACATCGTCGGTTTCGTGCGAAACGCATTGGCCCGCACGACAATAAGCCCTTAGCGCAGGAGACACGTGGCCGAACCCATCGACGAATATTTCACCGCGACGATCTCGGCGATGAGCGGATCGGCGCGCCGATACCGCGATGACCAACCGGTCCGGGACGGATCGTCGTTGACGACGCACGCGTGCCTGGCGTTGTTCGACGTTGCGCTGGGCAGCCGCCATCTCGACCTCGCCGCGCGCTACTTGAGAGCGCAGGGCAAGGGCTACTACACCATCGGATCATCCGGTCATGAGGGCAATTCCGCGGTGGCAGCCGCCCTGCGGCCCACCGATCCGGCACTGCTGCACTATCGGTCCGGGGCGTTCTATCTGGCGCGCGCAGCCCAGGTTCAGCGGCGCGAGGCGCTGCGCGATGTACTACTCGGCCTCGTCGCGGCCACCGATGAACCGATCTCCGGCGGACGGCACAAAGTCTTCGGACGCCACGACCTGCACATCATCCCGCAGACATCGACCATCGCATCGCACCTGCCACGGGCGGTCGGCGTGGCGTTCTCCATCGCCCGCGCCAAGAAACTCGGAGTGGCATGCGCGTGGCCCGAGGATGCGGTCACCGTGTGCAGTTTCGGCGACGCGTCGGTGAACCACTCCACCGCGGTCGGGGCGATCAACACCGCGCTGCACGCTTCCTACCAGGGTGTGCCGATGCCGCTGCTCTTCGTCTGCGAGGACAACGGGATCGGCATCAGTGTGGCGACTCCGCGCGGCTGGATCGAGCAGACATACGGCGGCCGTGACGGTTTGGCCTACTTCGCGGCGGACGGATCCGATCTCGCCTCCACCTTCGACGCGGCACGCGCGGCCGCCGACTGGGTACGGACCCGCCGGCGCCCGGCGTTTCTCCATCTGCGGACGGTGCGCCTGATGGGACACGCCGGCTCCGATTACGAGCCGGCCTATCGCCGCGCCGACGAGATCACCGCTGAGTACCAGCGGGATCCGTTGCTGTGCACCGCGAAACTCCTGATCGACGCCGGCGTGCTGGCACCTGCGGATGTGCTGGACCGTTACGAGGCCATGCGCGACAAAGTCATTGAGATGGCTGATGAGATCGGCGAGCTACCTCAGCTCGACAGTGCCCAAGCGGTAATGGAACCGCTTCGCTCGGTGCTCGACGATGTCCAAGCGGCCGTCCCCGCGTCACTAACCGCCTCCATCAAGCCAGGCGATACGGATACGCCGATCACAGTGGCGACGGCGATCAACCGCGCGCTGCATGACGTCTTGGACCGCTATCCGGAAGCGATGATCTTCGGCGAGGATGTCGCCCGCAAGGGTGGCGTGTACGGCGTCACCCGCGGCCTGCAGTCGGCGACGAGCTCCGCGCGGGTGTTCGACACGCTGCTCGATGAGCAGTCGATCCTCGGCCTGGCGCTCGGGGCGGGAGTCTCGGGGCTGTTGCCGATCCCTGAAATCCAGTACCTCGCTTACTTTCACAACGCCGCCGACCAGATCCGCGGCGAGGCGGCGACGCTGCAGTTCTTCTCCAACCGTCAGTACCGCAACCCGATGATCGTCCGGGTGGCCGCCTACGGATACCAAAAGGGCTTTGGCGGGCACTTCCACAACGACAATTCCATCGCCGCGCTGCGCGATATCCCCGGTGTCGTCATCGCATCGCCGTCGCGTCCGGACGACGCCGCGGCGATGCTGCACACGTGCGCGGCGGCCGCAAGCGAGGCGGGGGCGGTCTGCCTGTTCCTCGAGCCGATCGCGCTGTACCACACACGGGATCTGCACGACGAGAACGACGACGGTTGGCTTGCGCCGTACCCCGAGTCCGGTGCGGCGGTGGGTCGCGCGCGAACGTACGGTGACGGCGCCGACCTGACGATGCTGACGTTCGGCAACGGGCTGAGGATGAGCCTGCGGGTCGCGCGCAGGCTGGCCGCGGTCGACATCCATGTCCGCGTCGTCGACCTGCGCTGGTTGGCACCGCTGCCGGTGGACGACATGTTGGCCGAAGCCGGTGCCACCGGACGAGTGCTCATCGTCGACGAGACCCGAGAGACCGGCGGGGTGGGCGAGGGGGTGCTGGCCGCATTGGTCGAGCACGGCTTCGCCGGCCGACTGGACCGGGTCTGCGGCAGTGACAGCTTCATCCCGCTGGGCGACGCTGCACTGCATGTCCTGCTGTCGGAGGAGACCGTGGAGGCGGCAGCGGTAAAGCTCGTTCAATCCTGACCTGCCATCGGTGTCGCGGGAGGAAAATGCGCGCTTGATAGCTTGACGTGGTGAGTTCGGACCCGATCCGGCCGCTGGCCGGGGTGCGCATCGTCGAGATCTCGAGTTTTGTCGCGGTGCCGCTGGCCGGGATGACACTGGCCCAACTGGGCGCCGAGGTGATCCGTGTCGACCCGGTCGGGGGAGCGGCGGATTACCGCCGATGGCCGCTCACAGATGCCGGCGAGAGCATTTACTGGGCCGGGCTCAACAAGGGCAAGCGCTCGGTAGCCGCCGATATGCGCTCGTCCGACGGACAGGATCTGGTGCAGCGACTGATCGCCGACAGCGGAATTCTGATCACCAATGTCGCTGGGCGGCAATGGCATTCCTATGACGTTCTGGCACGGCTTCGCCCCGATCTGATCCACGTCGAAGTGTCCGGACGCGCGGACGGCGGGACCGGCGTGGACTACACGGTCAACGCCGCTATCGGATTTCCCATGGTGACCGGGCCCGCGGATCTCGCAACCCCGGTGAACCACGTGCTGCCCGCGTGGGATGTCACGTGCGGCATCTATACGGCACTGGCCGTGACGACAGCATTGCGGCACCGTGACACCACTGGACAGGGGCAGCGCATCAGCATTCCATTGGAGAACGTCGCGCTGGCGACGGCGGGCAATCTCGGGTTCTTCACCGAGGTCATGATCAACGGCACCGCACGCGAACGGATCGGCAATTCGGTCTACGGCCAGTACGGACAGGACTTCATCAGCAGTGACGGTGCTTCGTTCATGATCGTCGCCCTCACCGGGCGGCATTTCCGCGATTTGTCCGAACTCACCGGAACAACGAAAGCCGTTGCCGCACTTGCCGAGACACTGGGAGCGGATTTCACCGACGAGGGGCAGCGATATCTACACCGCGACGCGCTTTTCGGGCTCTTCAACGAGTGGTTTTCCCAACACACCGCGCGGGAGGTCACCGAAGCGCTGTCGGCCAGTTCCGTATTGTGGGACAGGTACCGAACGTTCGCCGAGGCGGCCCGCGGCGACCGGGTGACCGGCAATCCGATGTTCACTGCACTCGACCAGCCCCGCATCGGTGAGTATCTGGCTCCGGGACTGCCGATGTCGATCGAGGGCGTATACCCTGCGGCGTCGGTGGCTCCGGCGCTCGGCGACGACACGGCGGCGGTGCTCGGGGAGTGGCTCGGGCTGGCCCCCGACGAAATCGCACGCCTTGAAGAAGCGGGTACGGTGCAGTGAGCAGGTTGCTGGGGCTGCTCGATCTGCAGCCGGGCGACAGGCAGGACATGTGGATCGGCCCGGCCAGTGGACCGCAGGGTAAGCGTTCCTACGGCGGCCAGTTCACGGCACAGAGTCTTGCCGCGGCGTGCCGGACCGTCGACGTCGACCGTTCGCCGACCAACATGCATCTGCAATTCTTGCGCGGTGGCGAGGCCGGCGACCCTGTCGAGTACACCGTGACAAAGGTTTTCGACGGCCGGACCGCGGCCGCACGTCGGGTGGATGC
>CAZOIX010000264.1:0-6028 GCA_964579685.1 uncultured Mycobacterium sp. | reverse complement strand
TGACGAACCTGTCCGTGGTGACGTCGCCCGGCGCGCTTTGGAACTCCAGGCGCACCAATGCGGGACCCTCGGTGAACAGCAGTAATGTCGTGGCTTTGCCGCCGTCCTTCGACGTGCCGACGGCGATGGTGCCGTCGGTGCCGACCGGGGCCGGTCTCGGGGTTGCGCCGGTGACCGTCGTGCCGATCGCCGGTAGGGCGGCGCGCAGCGTATTGGCCGCCGTCTCGGCATCGGGGTAGATGACGATGGTGTCTGAGATGGCCCGGGTGTCTTCGGCGTTGACGAACAGCGCACTTGCGCCGGGCAACCCGTTCGGGCCGGTCGGGGAGCTCGACTGCTTCGCGAACGTGTCCTCGTCGTCGCTCAGGTCAGCCGGCTGAAGCAGCAACCGGCTGTAGTCGACGTCTTTGTCGTCGGTCGGAGCGGCCTCGCTGGTCGGTGCGATCGGTGCCGATGACGGCGCCGGGGCGGGTTGGCCCGCAGGCCCGGGACCGGCGGATGAATCACAGCCGACAGCCGCCGCGCAGATGAGCGCGGCCACGGCGACGGCCGAAATGGATGTGCAACGTGTGAACAATCTGGTCTGACTTGGCTCTCGTGTGTACGGGGGTCGGCACCCAACGTACCCGGAGTCAGATCTTGCGTGCGCTCGCGGTCGCCCTGTCGAGTTCCCAGAAGGCCCGCAGCGCAACAATCTTGCCCTCGTCGTTCACCCGGTAGGTGAAGATGCCTTCGGCCTTCACCTCGTAGCCGGCGGCCCTGATCACGATGTGGCCGATGTTGGCTTCTTCGTTGCCGCACTGATAGGTCTCGACGAAGTGGAATTCCAGGTCGCTGGGCGCGATCGCCACATCGTAGAACTTGGCGATTGCTTCTTTGCCTCGGTGGCCCTTGCCTTCCGGGTCGAAGTGCGACGGCCCGATCGGATCCTCGACGATCGCATCCTCGGCGAAGTTGTCCAGCCACGCCTGTTTGTCATGCGCGATCGCGGCTTCACGGGAACGCCTGCCTGCAAGGTGCACCGGTGCGTTCTCGTTCGTGACGGTCACGGCTCAGTCCTGCCAGCCCGACTGGATGTAGGTCTCGGCGAAGCGCTTCATCGAATCGATCTTCTTGTCCACCGGGGCGTCGAAGGCGAGGCCGTCGAACACCCACGGAATCCCGATGTAGTCGGTGACACCCGCCGCGGCCAGGTCGCGGTGGCCGTCGACACCGAACCTGTCGATACACACGGCCTGGTACTCGAACGGGTCGTCGGCTCGGCCGGCTTCGGCCAGCAGCTTCTTGATCTTGCTGATCGTCTCGGTCAGCTGGTCGCACGTCATCATCGCACTGGTCCAGCCGTCACCGATCCGAACGGCGCGTTTGAGCGCGACATCGGTGTGCCCGCCGACGTAGAACGGTACCGGCTGCGACGGTGCCGGACTCATCTGCAGCCGGTCGAAGTCATAGAACTCACCGTGGTGTTCGACCATGCCGCCGGCGAGCACCAGCTTGATGACGTCGATCATCTCGTCGACGCGCTTGCCGCGCTTTGCGTAGGGTACGCCGCACCACTCGAATTCCTCGGGAGCCCAGCCGATCCCGACGCCGAAGCCGAACCGGTTGTTGGTGAGGTTCGCCACCGACCCGACCTGTCGGGCCAGGAGCAGCGGATTCCGCGAGCCGAGCTTCATCACGTTGGTGTAGAAGCGCAGCTTCGAGGTCACCGCACCCAATGCGCCGGCGAGGATCAACGGATCGACCCATGGCGAGTTCTCATCGAACATCCGCTTGCCGTCGGCAGTGTATGGATAGTCGACGGACTGCTTCTCGAAATAGAAGATCGAGTCGGGAAGCGCGATGTTGTCAAAGCCGAGTTCCTCAGCCGCCTCTGCGATTTCGATCAGCTGGTCGAGTGGGCTGAACGCAATGCTGACCGTGTACTGCATGCGGGTCACGGCTTGTCAGCTCCTACGACCCACATCGAGTAGTACTGCGCGCCACCGCCGTACGCGTGGCCGAGCGCCTTGCGGGCGTTGGGAACCTGATGATCGCCTGCCTTACCCATGACCTGGATCGCGGACTCGGCGAACCGGATCATGCCCGAGGCGCCGATCGGGTTCGACGACAGCACACCGCCTGAGGCGTTGAGCGGGATCTTTCCGGTGATTTCGGTTTCGCCGGCTTCGGTGAGCTTCCACCCTTCGCCCTCGGCCGCGAAGCCGAGGCTCTCCAACCACATCGGCTCGTACCAGGAGAACGGGACGTAGACCTCGGCGGCGTCGATCTCGTCGATCGGGCTCTTGATTCCGGCCGCTTTCCACAACGCGGCGGCGGCGTCGCGACTGGCTTGTGGGTTGACCTGATCGCGGCCCGCGTACGCCAGCGGTTCGGTGCGCAACGAGGTGGCATGAATCCACGCGACGGGGTGCCCGTCGGCCACCCGGGCATCCGCCGATGCTTCGTCGCCGATCACCATCGCCGCGGCGCCGTCCGACGAGGGGCACGTCTCGTCGTACCGGATCGGATCCCAGAGCATCGGCGACTCCATCACCTTCTCGACGGTGATGTCGGGCTGGTGCAGATGCGCCAACGGGTTTTTGGCGCCGTTACGGCGATCCTTCACCGCAACGATCGCGCCGATGTAGTTGGGCGCGCCCGAGCGGCGGATGTAGGCACGGATGTGCGGAGCGAAGTATCCGCCCGCACCCGCACCGACGGGCTTGGTGAACGGCACCGGAATGCTCAACGCCCACATGGCGTTCGACTCGGACTGCTTCTCCCACGCCATCGTCAGTACGCGCTTGTACTTACCGGATTGCACGAGGCTGGCGGCGACGATCGCGGTCGACCCGCCCACTGAGCCCGCGGTGTGCACACGGATCAGCGGCTTGTTCGTGGCGCCCGTGGCGTCGGCCATGAACAGTTCGGGCATCATCACGCCCTCGAAGAAGTCGGGCGCCTTGCCGACCACCACGGCGTCGATATCGTCGAACGTCGAACCGGAATCCTGCAGCGCCCGGTCGATGGCCTCACGCACCAGACCGTTCATCGACACGTCGTGGCGCTTGGCGACGTATTTCGTCTGTCCGGTGCCGAGCACCGCGGCCAAGTTTTTCTGAGGTGAGCCAGCCACTTCAGTTCTTCCCTTCCAGAACGGCGACGAGATTCTGTTGCAGCGCGGGGCCGCTCGTGGCGTGCGCCAGCACTCGCTGTGCAGAGCCGTCGAAGATGTGCTGCGCGGCGAAGCCGATTCGCTCCAGTCCCGCAGAGAACATCGGGTTGGCGGCGAGAGCGCCACCGGACGGGTTCACCTTCGTCTTGTCCGTAAGCCCGATCGCTTCTTTCAGGATCAACTGCTGGTGGGTGAACGGCGCGTAGACCTCGGCGATGTCGATGGACGCAGCGTCACCGCCGGTCGCGGCCTTGGCCGAAGCCGCCGTCGACGGCGAGGTGGTGAGATCACGTGCACCCAGGATCGGCGTCTCGATGCGGTGCTCGATACCTGTTATCCAGGCTGGGTTTTCGCGCAGTTCGCGTGCCTTGTCGCCGGCGGCCAGCACGATCGCCGACGCCCCGTCGGTGATCGGCGCGATGTCGTGGCGGCGCAGTGGGTCGGCGAAGAACGGCCGCTCGAGCAATTCGTCGACGCTGCCGGTGACCTCTTCTTTGTCGGTGCGGCCGCCGGCGGCAAAGGAATCCAGTGCCACCTGCGCCATCTGCTCGGCGGTCCACTTGCCTGCATCCAGACCGGCGCGCGCCTGCAGACCGGCCATCGACACCGAGTCCGGCCACAACGGCGCCACGGTGTACGGGTCGGTCTGCATCGCCAACACGCGCCGCAGCGTGCCCGCCGAGGACTTGCCGAAGCCGTACACCAGCGCGGTCTCGACCTGTCCGGTCAGCAGCTTGATGTAGGCCTCGTACAACGCCCAGGCGGCATCCATTTCGACGTGGGACTCGTTGATCGGCGGTACCGCGCCGATCGAGTCGATGGCCGAGATGAACGAGAAGGCCCGGCCGGCAAGGTAATCCGAGGAGCCCGAGCACCAGAAGCCGATATCGGTCTGCTGCAGTCCCAACTCGTCGTAGAGCTTGTGGAAACACGGCATCAGCATCTCGACGCCGTTGGTCGTGCCGTCGGTCCGGCGAACGTGGGGCGCGTGCGCGAAGCCCACCACTGCAATGTCAGTCATCGATGAGGCCTTTACAGGTGGTGCTTGTAGGAGTCGTATTCGGCATCGGGCTCACCCGTCGGCCGGAAGTAGTCGATGTTGTCGATGCCCAGCCCCCACTCCTCGCGGGGTTTCCACACCGCCTGCACTCGCATCCCCATCCGCACGTCGGCCGGATCTATCTCGGTGACCAGGTGCAGGAACGGGATGTCGGCGCCGTCGAGCAGCACGTACGCCGCGACGTACGGCGGCTTGATTCGCTGGCCCGGGAACGGGATGTTGATGATCGCGAACGTGGTGACGGTGCCCTTGTCCTCGAGCTCGAGGAATTGGTCGAGTTCCAGCCCGGTGGCCGGATCAGCCTCCTTGGGCGGGAAGTACACCTTGCCGTTGTCCCCGGTCCGCGCCGCGAGTAGCTTGCCCTCCTCAAGCGCGCGGAGGAACTTGCTCTCGGGAAGTGATGCGGTGTGCTGGATCTCGATCCACGACGGGGTCACCTGCATCGTGACCGGCTCGCGGTCGTCGGAACCGGAAGGCTCCGCGGCTTCTTCTTCCTCACCGGGCAGGAAGTAGGCGATGTCGGTGATCGCGCCGACCGGTTCGTCGATCCAATGCGCGTGCACGCGCGCTCCGGTGCTGATCGCGTCGGAGGAGCCGGCGTCGACCGCGTGTAGCAGCGGGGTGTCGGCGCCGTCGAGTTTGATCAGTGCCCACGCGAACGGCTTATCCAGTGGCTGCCCCTCCAGGGGCGTCGACTGCCAGGTCCACGACATGACGGTTCCGACGCTGCCGACTGGGACAACCTCGGTCAGGGCCTCATACGTCACAGGGTCATACTCAGCAGGTGGTACGTGCACCCGCCCGTCCGAACCGCGTACGCCGACGATCCGTCGTTCGCGTAATGCGGTGAAGAACTGAGACAGAAGTGGTCCGACTGAACGGGTGTAGTCGAATGAGAGCTTCAGCGGAGCTGAGAGAGGTCGCTCATGCTTGTCGATCTGCACCGGGCTGCTTTGGCCTGTGGTCACGGCTTCGAGTAGAACAGGTTCTAATAATAGTTTCAACCATGGGTCGAGAGGCGCGCTAATGAAGCTTGGATTGCAGCTCGGATATTGGGGGGCGCAGCAGCCGGAGAACCACGCTGAACTGGTGGCGGCTGCGGAGGAGGCCGGATTCGACACCGTCTTCACCGCTGAGGCGTGGGGTTCGGACGCGTACACGCCGCTGGCGTGGTGGGGGCGCGAAACCAGCCGGATGCGGCTGGGCACGTCGGTCATCCAGCTGTCGGCCAGGACGCCGACGGCCTGCGCGATGGCGGCGCTGACCCTTGACCACCTCTCCGGGGGCAGGCACATCCTCGGACTCGGCGTCTCCGGCCCCCAGGTGGTCGAGGGCTGGTACGGCGCGAAGTTCCCCAAGCCGCTGGCCCGTACCCGCGAATACATCGACATCCTCCGGCAGGTCTGGGCCCGCGAGGCCCCCGTGCACAGCGACGGCCCGCACTATCCGCTGCCGCTGACCGGTGAGGGCACCACCGGGCTGGGCAAGAACCTCAAACCCATCACCCATCCGCTGCGCGCCGACATTCCGGTGATGCTGGGCGCCGAGGGGCCGAAGAATGTTGCGCTGGCGGCCGAGATCTGCGACGGCTGGCTGCCGATCTTCTACTCGCCGCGGATCGCCGGCATGTACAACGAGTGGCTGGACGAGGGGTTCGCCCGCCCGGGTGCGCGTCGCACCCGAGAGACGTTCGAGATCTGCGCGACGGCTCAGGTGGTCGTCACCGACGACCGCCCCGAGATCATGGAGCTGATGAAGCCGCACCTGGCGCTCTACATGGGCGGCATGGGCGCCGAGGACACCAACTTCCA
>CAZOIX010000263.1:0-6028 GCA_964579685.1 uncultured Mycobacterium sp. | reverse complement strand
ACTCCCCCAGTGCGGTTCGTGATGATTCAGCTCGCAGAGCCGGCAAAGCTGCCGGCCCTCACCTTCGAAGGCGAGGCCGACATACCGCGGAAGGCGTTCGTCACGCTGTACGACCCGGCGGCCAAGGCGCTCTATGAGGCGGTGGTGGATCTGCAGGCGCGGCTGATCACGTCGTGGACGGAGATAGCGGGCCGCTTTCCCTCCTATCTGGTGGAATGGATGACCGGCGTCGAAGAGAAGGTCAGGGAGGACCCCCGCTGGCAGGAGGCGATGCGCAAACGCGGCATCACCGACTTCGATCTGGCGATGATCGACCCCTGGCCCGCTGGTTATTACGGTCCGGGAGACCACCACGACAGCTCGCCGCTGGTCTGTCGACCGCTGACGTTCATGCGGGCGGCCCCGTCCGAGCATGGCTACGCCCGGCCGGTCGAAGGCCTGATCGTGACGTTCGACCTGGACAAGATGGAGGTCATCGACATCGAGGACCACGGCGTGGTGCCGCTGCCGCCGACGGCGGGCAACTACTCCGAGGAGTTCATGTTCGAACCCGACAACCGCCCGGCGTTCACGACGTTCCGTTCGGATGTGAAGCCGATCGAGATCACCCAGCCCGACGGGCCCAGTTTCACGGTCGACGGGTGGAAGGTTCAGTGGCAGAAGTGGTCGATGCGATTGGGCTTCAACCCACGCGAAGGCATCGTGCTGCACGAGATCACCTACACCGACCGCGGCGAGAGGCGGCCGATCATCTACCGGGCGTCGCTGTCGGAAATGGTTGTGCCCTATGGAGATACGGCGCCGACCCACTGGAACAAGAACGTCTTCGACATGGGCGAGGTCGGCATGGGATTCAGCGCCAATCCGTTGACGCTCGGATGCGATTGCCTCGGCGAGATCTACTACTTCGATGCGATGGTCAACGACTCGTCAGGCAATGCGGTGACCATTCCGAATGCCATCTGCATGCACGAGGAGGACTACGGGATCTCCTGGAAGCACACCGACTTCCGCACCGAGGAGGTCGAGGTGCGGCGGGCCCGCCGACTGGTGATCTCGATGATCTGCACGGTCGGCAACTATGAGTACGGGTTCTTCTGGTACTTCTACAACGACGCGTCGATGGAGGTGGAGGTCAAGCTCTCCGGTGTGCTGACCACCGGCGCCGTGGCCGACGGTGAACAGCCCCGCTGGGGAAAGCTGGTCGCACCCAACATCTACGGTCCGAATCACCAGCATTTCTTCAACTTCCGGCTCGACATGAGCGTCGACGGTGCGGGTAACAGCGTCTACGAAGTCGATTCGATCCCCGAGCCGGATCCCGCGCTCAATCCCCACCGCAACGCGTGGATCACCCGCGACACCCTGGTGGCGTCCGAGGCGATGGGGGCCAGGGACTGGGACTGGAAGACCGGTCGGTACTGGAAGATCGCCAATCCGAACAAACAGAACGAGCTCGGCTATCCGGTGGCCTACAAGTTGACGCCACGTGAGGTCGTGCCGGTGATGGTGCAGGAAGGCTCGTACATCTACGACCGCGCGCGCTTCGTGCAACACAACCTCTGGGTGACGCAGTACGACGCCGCGGAGAAGTTCGCCGCAGGTGACTACATGTACCAATCGGCGGATACGCAGGGTCTACCGTGCTACATCTCCGACGACGCCTCGCTGGAGAACTCTGACGTGGTGCTGTGGTACACCGTGGGCGCACACCATGTGGTCCGACCCGAAGACTGGCCGGTGATGCCGTGCGCCTACACGGGCTTCCACCTCAAGCCGATCGGTTTCTTCGACGGCAATCCGGCACTGGACATCCCCCCGTCACCGCCGGCGGCGTGCCACCACCACTAGCCGGCGATCTCGCGGCAGACGTCGGCGGTGGCGCGGGTCAGTGACTGGGCGCCCTCGCGCAGCGCTTGCTCGATGGGTGTGCCGTCCGCGGTGATCGCGACGAGGCGTTCCACCCCGTGCTCCAGGAGCACCGAGGCATCGGGTGCCACCCGGCCGGCGAAGATGACCACCCGCACGCCGGTCCGGGCCGCGACCTGAGCGACGCCGAAAGGTGTTTTACCCATGACGGTCTGGGCGTCCACGCTGCCTTCGCCGGTGAACACCCAGTCGGCGCCGTGCAGAGCGCGCTCGAGGCCGACGGTCTCGGCGACCTCGTCGACGCCGGGTTTGCTCTCGGCGCCGAGGAACTCGACCAGTGCAAAGCCCAAACCGCCGGCGGCGCCGCCCCCGGGCCGTCGCGGGTTCGCCTTCCCCAGCGTCGCCGACGTGACCGGCGCCAGCCGGGTCAGCGCGGATTCCAGCATCTCGACGTCGGCCGGTGTGGCGCCCTTCTGCGGGCCGAACACGACTGACGCGCCGGTGGGTCCCAGAAGGGGTGCGGTGACGTCGGACGCCACATGGATTCGGACAGTGTGCAGTCGCGGGTCCAGGCCGGACACGTCGATACGCTCCAGGTGGCGCAGCGCGGCGCCGCCAGGCTCGAGCTCGTTGCCCTCGGCGTCGACGAAGGATGCCCCGAGTGCGGTGAGCATTCCGGCGCCGCCATCGTTGGTGGCCGAGCCGCCCAGCCCGATCAGCAATTCCTCGGCCCCACGGTCCAGGGCCGAGCGGATCAGCTGTCCCACACCGAAGGTGCTGGCGCGCAACACGTCTCGTTGGCCTGGCGGGATGAGCTCCAGTCCTGAGGCCGCCGCCATCTCGACCACCGCCAGCTGGCGAAGCGGGATGTAGCCGTAGCGCGCCGTGATCGTTCGGCCGAGCGCATCGTGCACCTCGACGGCGACGTGTTGACCGTGGAGCGCGTCGACGACGGCGTCGACCGTGCCTTCACCACCGTCGGCCATGGGTACCCCGACGCATTCCGCGTCGGGAATCGCCTCCAGAACGCCCGCACGCATCGCGGCGACTGCTTCCGTCGCGCTCATCGACTCCTTGAACGAGTCGGGTGCCAGGACAATTTTCATCGCTGGCCACAGTTGACCACACCGTCACCGCTGTCGCCACCGGGCACGGGCTAGCGTTTCCCGGCGACACCCTCGGCCATGATCGTCACGATCTCATGCATGATCGCACTGATGTGGAGCGCGGTGATCTGCGCCGGGTCGAGGTGGGGTACGAAGCAGACGACGTCGCCGCCGACGACGTCCATTCCCCGGAAGCTGCGCAAGATCTTCTGCATTTCCCGCATGGTCAGCCCACCCGCCTCGGGGTCGGCGACGGCAGGTGCATCGCTGAGCGTCAGCACATCCAAATCCACTGTCACGTACACCGGTCCGTCGCCCACCACATTACGAATCTCCTGCACCGTGGCGGGTATGCCGATGTCCTCGATCTCTTCGAGGGAAAGGAGTCGGTAACCGGCTTCCTTGGAATAGTCGTCCATGTTCGGATGCACCATCGGGCCGTTGAGGCCGACAAGCACGTACCGTGACGCGTCGATCAACCCTTCTTCATTGCCGATCCGGAAGCCGTTGCCGGCGTGGCAGTGCACGCCCGCCGAATCGCCGTATGTGTCGGTGTGCGAGTCGAAGTGGATGATCCCGACCGGTCCCTTGCGTCGCGAGTTCGGGCCCGCGATGGCGCGCAGCACCGGCAGCGTGCACGCGTGGTCGCCGCCGACGGTGAACGGAAGGACTCCCGCGGCATCCATTCGCGCGTAGAACTTCTCGATGTCGAGGACCGCTTGATCCGCGATCGTCGGGGTGGGGATCGGCACGTCTCCGAAATCACGAATCCGCGCCAGCTCAAAGGGATTGATCCCGAACTCGCGATGGCCGCGGTGATAGGCCTGCGATCGGTGGCGCACCGCGCGGGGGCCCAGATACTGCGTCCGCTCGACGGGGTTGATCGCCAGCGGCAGTCCCACCAACGCGATGTCGGCCTTGGTGAAATCCGTTTCGATGTCACAACCCAACAGTTTCGGAAATCCGCTCCAGTAGAAGTAACTCTCGAGCTGTCGTATTGCCTCTTCGGCGCTGGGAGTGAAGCTCATCTGCGCGGTCCTCTCTTCACAGGCCGTGCAAGTGTAGGTGTGGCAGAGAGGCCTGAACTGGTGTTCCGAGAGAAATTATCGTGAGCGTCAGTATTGGTTCGGTCGAATGTGGCCGAGGCGCCGTTTCAGTCGGATCCGAGGGCGACGAGAACGCGTTTGAACTCGTGGCGCTCCTGGGCGGTCAACCCCGCCATCAGCCTGCGCTCGGCGGCGCGCACTCCTGTGTCGGTGCGCCGCAGGAGGTCCTCGCCCTCACGGGTCAGCCGCGCTGGAAGCGAGCGTCCGGACTCCACACTCGCCGGCCGGGTGACCAGTCCCCGGCTTTCGAGGCGACGCAGCACCATGTTCATCGCCTGCGGGGTGACATTGGTGTCGCGGGCGAGATCGGCATTGGATCGACCCGGGTATTTCGACAGGATCCGCATGCAGATGTACTGCGGGAACGCCAGTCCCATCGGGTCCAGGACCGCCGTGGTCACCTCGGCGCGCAGCGCATTGGCCACGCGGGACAGGAGGTAGCCCAGCGGCTGGTCCTCGAGCATGTCTTCCATATCAAGTATCTTGACACATATCAATCACGTTGATATACCGGATTCATGACCCAACCTACGAATGAGATGTTCGAATCCGCCTACCGGGGTGAGGCGCCGGAGATGGCGGGGGCGAAGCCGCCGTGGAGCATCGGCGAACCGCAACCCGAACTCGCCGCACTGATCGAGCAGGGCAAGGTCGTCGGCGATGTGCTCGATGCCGGCTGTGGTGAGGCCGCCATCTCGCTCTATCTGGCCGAACAGGGGTTCACCACGGTGGGGCTGGACCAGTCGCGGACCGCGATCGACTTGGCCAGGGCGGAGGCCGCCAGACGTGGCCTGAGCACCGCCTCGTTCGAGGTCGCCGACATCAGCGATTTCGGTGGGTACGACGGCCGCTTCAACACCATCGTCGACTCGACGCTGTTCCATTCGATGCCCGTCGAGCTGCGCGAGGGTTACCAGAAGTCCATCGTGCGTGCGGCGGCGCCCGGGGCGTCCTACTTCGTGCTGGTGTTCGACAAGGCGGGAATGCCCGACGGCCCCGCCAACCCGGTCACCGAGGACGAGCTGCGCGACACCGTGTCGAAGTACTGGACCATCGACGAGATCAGGCCTGCGCGGATTCACGGCGTCTTTCCCGAGGGCTTCGAGGAGTTCTTTCCGGTGACCGATGTGCGGGAGGAGCCCAAGGGCCGCTGGTCGGTGCCCGCGTTTCTGCTGACCGCGCATTTGCCTGCCTGACTGCGACGCGCGACCCCCGTGAGGGGGCCGAAAGCGATCATGAGGCAGGATTAGGGGAATCGCAGCGAGACCCCGAAGGAGTCGGATGGCGGAGCCAGACGTCGCCGGCGGACCGGCTCCGGAGCCAGCCAGTCGGCCAACCAGCCCCAACGGTGCCGACCCTGTTTCCTCTGGCGATGCGTCGCTTCGACCGGTGTACTCGCGCGTGCTGCTCAAGCTCGGCGGCGAGATGTTCGGCGGTGGGCAGGTGGGCCTGGATCCCGACGTCGTCCACCAGGTGGCCCGGCAGATCGCCGAAGTCGTCCGCAGCGGTGTGCAGGTGGCCGTCGTCATCGGCGGAGGCAACTTCTTCCGCGGTGCACAGCTACAGCAGCGCGGCATGGAGCGAACCCGCAGCGACTACATGGGCATGCTCGGTACCGTGATGAACAGCCTTGCGCTGCAGGACTTTCTGGAGAAGGAAGGTATCGCAACGCGGGTTCAGACCGCGATCACCATGGGCCAGGTCGCCGAGCCGTACATCCCCCTTCGGGCCCGCAGACATCTGGAGAAGGGCCGCGTGGTCATCTTCGGTGCAGGTATGGGGCTGCCGTACTTTTCGACGGACACGACAGCTGCACAGCGTGCGCTCGAGATCGGCGCTGAGGTGGTGCTGATGGCCAAGGCGGTCGACGGTGTCTTCACCGCCGACCCGAAGGTGCACCCGGACGCCGAGTTGTTGACCGCGATCAGCCACCGCGAGGTCATCGAT
>CAZOIX010000262.1:0-6030 GCA_964579685.1 uncultured Mycobacterium sp. | reverse complement strand
CACCGACCTGTTCTGGCGCGACCACAAGACGTCGGGTTTCGTCAAGGCGCTCTGGGTCATCTTCTTGTTCCTGATCCCGTGGCTGACCGCGGTGATCTATTTGATCTTCCGCGGGCAGGGCATGGCGCGGCGCTCCCACGAAGCGGCCGTCGCGGCCAAACAGGCCGCCGACGAGTACATCCGCGAAGCGGCAGGACGCTCACCGGCCGAGGAGATCGCGCACGCCAAGGAGCTGCTCGACGCCGGGACCATCTCGCAGAGCGAATACGACTCGCTCAAAGCCAAGGCCCTGGCCTAATCGAGGAAGGCGCTCAACAGCCGGTCCACGAGACCGGCGGCATCGTGGGCGCCCGATTCGGGCGCGACGGTCAGGTTGCTGAACACCAATCCGTTGAGCACCCTGCTGAGTTCGTCGATGCGCTCCGATGCCGGGGAGAAGCCGGCCGCGGTGATGATCAGGGACGCCGACTTCACCGCGGCCGCCTGCAGTTGCGCCATCAGCGGTCGCAGCTCTTGTCGTCGAGTGCTCTCCATGAAGAGCTCGAACCGCGCAAGGGTCCAGCGTCGATATTCACCCTCGGGTTCGAGCATGCGAATCAAGAAGGCCTTCAGCCCATCCCGGGTCATCGGGTCGATCTCATGCCGCAACCCCTCCACCCGCTGCCAATGCAGATCCACCGTGCGGGCCGCGGTCGCCTCAAGCAACGCCTGGCGGGTGCGGAAGTAGTTCGACGTCGTGCCGGCCGGGACATCGGCCCGGCTGTCGACCTGCCGATGCGTGAGACCCCCGACGCCGTCATCGCACAGGATGTCGATGGCGGCGTCGAGGATCTGGTTGCGGCGTTCGGGATTGGGCGGCATCAGTTCCTATAGTGCAGCTTGGCGAGCATGGTGAGGAACGCCGGATAGACGACGATCAACAGCAAGAAGCTGAACCACACCGGGAAGAAGCTCAGGTAGAAGTCGACGTTGTCCTTGATGACGCCGAAGTAGATGTGCAATGGCACGCTGGCTGCGATGTAGACCACCGATGCGGTGAAGAGCGCCCGATGCGGCTTGTTGGCGAATCGGACTCGGTGGTTCACCAGGAGCAGGATTCCGGTGATACCGGCGTAGGTCATCGGCACCAGCAGAACCTTGTCGACCGTCGGCGTGACGACATATCGCAGCGTCAGTTCATCACCGAAGCACACCCTGTACACGTGCCAGAAGAACCCGATCGAGATCGTCAGCATCGCGACTTCTCTGAAAAAGTACCCGCGACGACGGAAGACGTCCCGACGGGCGGGTTTGCTTTGTACTACGTTTGTAGTGGTCTTCATGGTCCGACGGTATCACTACACTTGTAGTGACGCAAAGGATGCCCTAGAACAGGGCGTACTGATCACCGGCCACCGTAGTGTCGGTGAATTCCTCGATGGCGCTGCCGCCGGCGACGGCGTCGAGGTGGCTCATGAAATCGCCGTCCGCGACGAAGGGAATGCCGAGTTCGCGGGCCTGATAACCCTTGCCCTGCTCGGGCTGGGCCTCGTTGCACACGATGAGTGAGGTTTCCGGGTCGACGGCGTCGGCGTAGGACAGTCCGGCATGCACGATCCGCTCGACGAGTTCCTCGTGGGTGCGCTGGACCTCGGCCGCCAGCGCGACCCGCATCCCCTGCACCAGCGGCCGACCCGCGACGAAGCGGCCGGGGTTGACGTACGGGCAGGGCAACCGCGCCGCAAGCATCTTCAGCGGCCGCAACTCCTCATGTGTCACTTGGCCATTCGGCCATTCGCGACGCGACAACGGGCGAACGGGCAGCCACACCTTGCGTTCCCGCGCGCGCACCAATGCCGGCTTGAGGATCTGCGCGAGCACCATCGCATCGTCGAGGGCGTCGTGCGGCTTCAACTGCGTGATACCCCAATGTGCAGCCAGTGTTTCCAACCGCAGGTTCTCGGTGCCCAACTCGAGCCTGCGGGTGAGCTCGACGGTGCACATCGCGGTATCGATCGGCAGTTGCGCGTCGACCATCTCGGCTTCGGCCGTCAGGAACGAGTAGTCGAAGCCGACGTTGTGCGCCACCAGCGTGCGGCCGCGAAGAAGTTCGATCAGGTCGACGACGATGTCGGCGAAGCGTGGCTTGCCCTCCAGCATCTCGGCGGTCAACCCGTGAACGTGCGTGGGACCGGGATCGACACCGGGATTGAGCAGCGTATACAGGCTCTGCTCGACGTTACCGTCGTCACCGAGGGCCAGCGCGGCCACGCTGATGACCCGCGCATGTCCCGGACGGAAACCAGAGGTCTCCACGTCGACGACGGCCCAGCCTGCACCATCTTCGGCTGCCGGGCGACCCCAGGAGCCGCTGGGCCCGCGAACTTCGGCACCTGTCTGGCTCACAAATTCGAGGATGGCAGACACGACTGACAATTCCCCTGAAGACCTGGATCGTTCGTCCAGCGTGTCGGCTACCTGCTTCTGCCCTTTTAGACTGCCGGGGATGGTCACCATTCGCGGACGAGTCGCCCTCGGTGCGGGCGCGGGCGCGCGTTGGGTCTCACGGGTCACCGGCCGCGGTGCCGGCGCGATGATCGGTGGCCTGGTCGCGATGACACTGGACAAGTCGATCCTGCGCCAACTCGGCGATGGGCGTCGCACGGCGATCGTGACCGGCACGAACGGCAAGTCGACCACCACGCGGATGACCGCCGCGGCACTGGGGACGCTGGGGTCGGTCGCGACCAACGCCGAGGGCGCGAACATGGACGCCGGTCTGGTCGCGGCTCTCGCGGGGACGCGGGCGGCGAGTTTGGCGGCCCTTGAAGTCGACGAGATGCACGTCCCGCATGTGGCCGACGCCCTCGATCCTGCCGTGATCGTGCTGTTGAACCTGTCGCGCGATCAGCTCGATCGCGTCGGTGAGATCAATCACATCGAGCGCACCCTGCGGGGCGCGCTGGCGCGCCACCCGTCGACGGTCGTCATCGCGAACTGCGATGACGTGCTGATGACGTCGGCCGCATACGACAGCCCGGATGTGGTCTGGGTGGCCGCAGGCGGCGGGTGGGCCAACGATTCGGTCAGCTGCCCACGCTCGGGCGAGATCATCGTGCGCGAGGGCACCCATTGGTATTCGACGGGAACCGATTTCAAGCGGCCGTCGCCGCAATGGTCATACGACGATACGCACATCTACGGACCCGCCGGACTGTCATTACCCATGCACCTGGCGCTGCCGGGAAACATCAACCGAGGCAACGCAACTCAGGCGGTCGCTGCCGCGGTCACGCTGGGTGCCGACCCTACCGCGGCGGTGGCGGCGGTCTGTGGCGTCGACGAGGTCGCCGGCCGCTACAGCACGGTGCAACTCGGCCGTCACTCGGTGCGCATGCTGCTGGCCAAGAACCCGGCGGGCTGGCAGGAGGCGCTGTCGATGGTCGACACCGACGCTGGATCGGTGGTGATCGCGGTCAATGGTCAGGTGCCCGACGGCGAGGATCTGTCGTGGTTGTGGGACGTCAACTTCGAGCATTTCGTGAACCATCCCGTCGTGGCCGCCGGTGAGCGCGGCACGGATCTCGCCGTGCGGCTCGGTTACGCCGGTGTCGAACATACGTTGGTGCACAACACAGTTGAGGCGATCACGTCCTGCCCACCCGGGCACGTGGAGGTGGTCGCCAACTACACGGCGTTCCTACAGTTGAATCGCACGTTCGGGAGGGCCGGACGTGGCTGAGTCGACGGTACGGATCGGGTTGGTGCTGCCCGACGTGATGGGAACCTATGGCGACGGCGGCAATTCGGTGGTGTTGCGCCAACGCCTGCGGCTGCGGGGCTTCGAGGCGGAGATCGTCGAGATCACGCTGGCAGAGCCGGTGCCGGCCGAGTTGGACCTCTACACCCTTGGCGGAGCGGAGGATTACGCTCAGCGATTGGCGACCCGCCACCTGCAGCGCTATCCGGGACTGCAACAGGCAGCCGCGCGGGGCGCACCGGTGCTCGCGATCTGCGCGGCCATCCAGGTACTCGGCCACTGGTATGAGACGTCATCGGGTGAGCGGGTCGACGGCGTCGGCATGCTCGACGTGACGACGTCCCCGCAGGACCATCGCACCATCGGCGAGGTGGTGTCGCAGCCGTTGCTCCCCGGGCTGTCGCAACGCTTGACCGGTTTCGAGAATCACCGTGGCGGAACGGTGCTCGGCGCTGCGGCGCAACCGTTGGCGCGAGTCGTCAGCGGAGCGGGCAACCGGGCGGGCGACGGCATCGACGGCGCGGTGCAGGGCAGCGTCGTCGCAACCTATCTGCATGGGCCGTGCCTGGCGCGCAATCCCGAGCTCGCCGACTATCTGCTTTCACGCGTGGTCGGCGATTTGGCGCCGTTGGAGCTCGACGAGGTCGAGCTGCTACGCAGGGAACGACTGGCGGCACCGCGCCGCGTCTAGGCCACGGTCCAATTTCGCCCAAACTCACGTTTTGGCGGAAAAGTCCGAGCATGATGCGCCATTTTGTCGATCTCGGTACCGCCGCGGCGAAGCCATGCCTCGTAGACCGCAGCTAGAACCGCGGCTTCTGCATCCTCATTGATGACTCTAATGACTTCCCAACCGCGACTCGCGATCTTCGGAAGCCGCCTCATATCTTTGACAAAACTCCGCCGATCGGTTCGATGGTGATCACCGTCGTATTCGACCGCTAGCTGCAAGTGCCGCCATCCCATATCCAGCGCAAACTTTTCATCGCCGTAGTACACCGGAATCTGCGTCTCGGGTTTGGGAAAACCGTTGTCTATCAAGAGGAGTCGGAGCCAGCTCTCTCTTGGAGATGCTGCGCCAGGATCGACTAGGGGTAGCAGTTCGCGCAATTGACGTACTCCCCGAACCGGGCCGTAACGCCGCACTAGGGTTTCGACATCATCAATGGGGAAAGGCGCGGCGCGTATCAATGCGTCTATCCGCGCAATGGCAGCAGAACGCGACTGGTAACGCCCCAGGTCAAAGACCGTCCTGGTCAAGGTCGTCACTGGGAGGTCGCCGACGGTCGTGATCTCGTCTGTAGCGATGCGGTCCATTCGCACGACGAGTCCGGATTGACGCCGTCGATCGTCTACCAGGATCTCGATTGGCTCGCCGTCATCGACCCACTTCGCTCCATGGAGTGCAGACGCCGCGACTCCGGAGACGATGCCCCGCCGGTCTGTGGTCAACCATGCTCCGCATGCGCGGTCGGCCAGAGTCAAGCTGGCTCGCTTCTTTGCATATACACCGCGAAAGACCCGCCGATACCAGCGACGCAGCTCATGTCTGGACAGCCCGTCTCCGATTGCTTCTCGACCGAGAAATACTCCCCCCATGATCGCATCATGATGCAGCGGTCCGACACGGCGCCGAAACCGACGAAATGGCCACGTTTACTCGCACTTTCCCGCCCGAACGTGAGTTTGGGCGAAAACCAACGAGAGTTAGGCCATCGCGCGGCGGCCCGCGAGCGCCCGGCCCAGCGTGAGCTCGTCGGCGAACTCGAGGTCACCGCCCATCGGCAGACCCGATGCGATCCGCGTCACGGTGAGTCCCGGGATATCGCGCAGCATCCGCACCAGATATGTTGCCGTCGCTTCGCCCTCGGTGTTCGGATCGGTCGCGATGATCACCTCGGTGATGTCCACGCCGTCCACCCGTTCGCCAATCCTGTTCAGCAGCTCACGAATTCGCAGTTGCTCCGGCCCGACTCCAGACAGCGGATCCAACGCTCCGCCGAGCACGTGATACCGCCCGCGGAATTCGCGGGTGCGTTCGACGGCCTGGACATCCTTGGGCTCCTCGACGACGCAGACCACTGAGGCGTCGCGACGGGCATCGGAACAGATTCGGCAGCGATCGTCGTCGGACACGTTGCCGCACACGGCGCAGAACGTGACGCCGTCGCGCACCTTGCCCAGCACGGCGGTGAGCCGGTCGATATCCGGCGGCTCGACCGACAGCAGGTGAAATGCGATGCGCTGCGCGCTCTTGGGACCGATCCCGGGCAGCTTGCCGAGCTCGTCGA
>CAZOIX010000261.1:4570-6046 GCA_964579685.1 uncultured Mycobacterium sp. | reverse complement strand
GCGATCGCGGCCAAAGACACGGACCAAGCCAACGCGATGGCCCGCGCCGAATCCGACGCAGGCCACCTCCAACACCTCATCGCCGGCCTCGTCCACGCCGCCGTCTCGTTGTGTCGCACCGTCGTCGAAGCAGTCCCCGGCGCCACCGAACAGCGCGTCTGGGCCGCCCTCACCGAGCGCAGCATCACCGGCCTGGAAGCCACCGACGAGATCTACCGGCTCATCAGTGGAGACGACGAATGACACTTCGCCCCTGCCTCGACTGCGGCGAACCGGCCGCTGGTCCCCGCTGTCCCGAGCACACCGTCGACACCAAAGCGTCGGCCACCGAACGCGGCTACGACTGGCGGTGGACCAAGCTGTCCCGCCAGGCCCGCAAGCTGCAGCCGTTCTGCACCGACTGCGGCACGACCGACGACCTGCAAGGTGACCACACCCCAGAAGCCTGGGCGCGCAAGGCCGCCGGCAAGACCATCAGGCCGCGGGACATCGTCATTCGTTGCGGATCATGCAATCGCGACGCTGGCGCCGCACGAGGCCCGTCAGCGACCAGGGGACATGCCCGCAGCCGACCCGCTCCCGACCCATCGGTGGGGCAAAATCCGCGTTACACACCCGTCGAATCGCTAGAAATTGCTGGCAGGGTGCCCGCCGTCGGCGGAGACCATCTGCCAGCGGCCGGGCGGGAAGTGCAGAATCTGTCCCTGGAGGTAAACCGCCAGCACCCCACCCTCGAGAAACCCGTACGAGTCGTCGTCGGACCCTCTGATGGGGACGTGATCGGTCAAGTCAACGGTGAATGCCATACCCGGAGCCTTCCATGAAGGCCGGGCCGAAGGGGCAGATTAAGGCGGCTCCGCTGGACTTCTCGGGGCTGCCGGAGGACCGCGCGGGCCGTCGGTTGGCATTCATCGCCGACTACCTGGTGGTGCCGAAGGGCGTGGGCGCGGGTAAGCCTGTGCGGTTGCGGGACTTCCAGGCCGAGATCATCGAGGGTGCGTTCGCTCCGGGTATCCGCACGGGTCTTGTGTCGGTGGCCCGCGCGAATGGCAAGACGGGGTTGGCGGCGATGCTGGCGGTCGCTGAGTTGTTCGTTGGGCCGCCCAGCGCTGAGGTTCTGGTGGTCGCCTCCGATCAGCGTCAGGCGAACATCACGTTGCGGATGGCGCGCCGGATGATCGAGTTGAACCCGGAGCTCGAGGAACGGGCGCAGATCTTCGCCGATCGGATCGTGGTCCCGCACAACGACGCCCTGTTGCTGCCGTTGCCGGCCGAACCGGGTGCGCTGCATGGGCATGATCCGTCGCTGCTGATCGTCGACGAGCTGCATGTGGTGACGGAGGCGACGTGGGAAGCGGTGACATCGGTGTCGGGTAAGCGCCCGGAGTCGTTGACGTTGGCGATCTCGACTCCGTCGTCGTCGCCTGATTGCGTGATGTGGCGGCTGGTGGAGCACGGCCGCAGGGGTGACGATCC
>CAZOIX010000261.1:0-4560 GCA_964579685.1 uncultured Mycobacterium sp. | reverse complement strand
ATCCGGCGTTCTACTTGAAGGAGTTCGCGGCGCCGGATGGGTGTGCCACTGATGACCGGGATGCCTGGCGTACCGCGAATCCGGCGTTGGCGTGTGATGTTCCGTTTCTCGCGGAGGACGGGATCGAGGCTGCCCGTAGGACGTTGCGGGAGCCGGTGTTTCGGCAGCTTCGACTGGGCCAGTGGGTGACCGGGGTGGAGGCGTGGTTGCCGTGGGGAGCCTGGGACACCTGCATAAGCGTGCGGGCCATACAGCCGAGTGAGCGCGTCGTCCTGGCCTTCGACGGTTCCGCGTCGGGGGACTCCACGGCACTGATTGGCTGCACACTCGACGGCTATCTGTGGGTGGAGGGCCTGTGGGAGAACCCCGGCGACCCGCGCTGGCGTGTCCCCCGCGAGGACGTGACCCGAGCTGTCGATGTGGCGTTCACTCGCTACGACGTCGTCGAGTTGGCGTGCGACCCGTGGGGCTGGCGCTCCGAGATCGAGGACTGGGCCAAGCGTCACGGTGAGCGCCGGGTGTTGGAGTGGAACACCGCGCACGCGCAGCGAATGGCGCCAGCGACTGATCGCCTGTACCAGGCTGTGGCGACCAAAGCCGTTGCCCACGACGGTGATCCGCGCCTTGCTGCGCACATCGCGCATTGTGTCGCCAAGCGCACACCGATGGGTGACTTGGTGTCGAAAGACAAGCGCGGGTCGCCCCGCAAGATCGACGCCGCCGTGGCCGCAATCGTGGCCTACGACCGTGCCGCCTGGCACCAAACCAAATCCAAGAAACGAACGAGGAGTTTTGTCGCATGACATCACCGATTCCGACTGATCTGCAAACCCTGCTGCAGAAGCTCGACGAGCCGCAGGCCCGCTACGCCGAACTGGACCGCTACTACACGGGGACGCAAGCACTGTCGTTCCTGAGCCCAGAGGCTAAGACCGCGCTGGGCAACAGGTTCGGCCGCATGGCAAGCAATATCCCGCGGCTCGCGGTGACCGCATTGGCGGAACGGTTGCGCATCACCGGATTCTCCGAAACCAGCCTATGGCCGGACTGGATCCGCAACGACATGGACCAGCTGTCAGGTGTGGCGCACCGCGAAGCGCTGTTGCTGGGTGACTCGTTCGTGATCGTGTGGGCCGACATGCTCGGCCGGCCCAAGGTCACCGTCGAGTCCGCGCGGCAGGTCGCTGTGCAGCTCGATCCTGGAAGCCGCCGGATCGTGGCCGCTGTGAAGCGGTGGGAGACGAAAACGACGACCGAGGCCGTCTTGTACCTGCCCGACAGCATCACTCGTCTGCGGGCCAATCAGACCGGCGCCACGATTCACGGATTTCAGACGGTGGAGGAGATCGTCAATCCCTTGGGTGTCGTGCCGGTCGTGGCGATCCGCAATTCCGATCGGATACTCGACGAGCGGGGCTGCTCCGAGGTCGACGACCTCATGCCGTTGGTGGACGGGCTGAACAAGAGCCTGGTCGATCTCATGGTCACTTCGGAGTACGTTGGCCGCCCGCGGCGCTGGGCTACCGGTATCGAACTGGTCGAGGAACCGGTGCTCGACGAGGAGGGCAACGAGACCGGCGAGACGGTAGAGACGAACCCGATCCCCGAGGGCGCGCGCGCCATGATCAGCGAGAACGACGCGGCGAAGTTCGGGCAGCTCGCCGCCGCCGACCTGGCCGGCTACGAGGCGTCGGTGCGGGTGATCCTCGGCCAGATCATGGCTGTATCAACCCTTCCCAGCCACTACGTTGGAATTTTCACCGACAATCCCGCGTCGGCCGATGCGCTCCGCGCTGCCGAGGCATCACTGACTGCCCGCGCGGAGGCCCGGCAAGCGGCGTTCGGCCGCGGATGGGAGCAGGTTGGCCGGTTGATGATCGCTGTCCGCGACGGGCGTGATCCCACGCTGATCAACGATATTCGAGTGCAGTGGGCCGACGCCGCCACCCGCAGCATCGCCCAGGAGGCCGACGCCGTCGTCAAGCTGTACCAGGCCGGCCTGCTCCCCGCTGCGTATGCGTTGACCAAGCTTGGCTACTCCGACGACGAGATCGCTAAGATTCGCCAAGCCGCCGGACCCGTTGCACCACAGGAGAACCCGGATGCGGCTTAGAGCACGCGAGACCAAACCGTCGGTCGTCGTCGAGCGTGACTCGGTGCGACCGGTCCGCCTGCGTACCAACGGGCTTACCTTCTGCATGGATACCGCCGAAGCCCTGGACCTGGCCAACCAGCTTGCCGACGCCGTCGAGCAATTCAACATCGAGGAGAGGAACACACCATGACCGAAGACAACACCGCTGAAACGCCTGAAGCCAAAGGTGTGGCAGATCTGCCACAAGGTGAAGACACCGAAGGTGTTGCCGCTGAAGCAACACCCGACACCGACGACGAGCCCGAGACGTTCCCCCGCTCGTACGTCGAGGAACTACGCCAGGAGAACGGAAAGTATCGGCAGCGCGCGCAGAAAAGTGAGGGCTACGCCCAACGTCTGCACACGGAGCTGGTGAAGGCGACCGGGAAACTGGCAGACCCCACTGACATGCCGTTCGACGAGGCACATCTCGACGACCCCGACAAGCTGGCGGCCGCGATCGACGACTTGTTGGCCAAGAAACCGCATCTTGCGTCTCGGCGTCCGAGCGGCGATATCGGGCAGGGTGCAACGCCTTCAGGTGGCAAGGTGGACCTCGCCGCGATCCTGCGGCAACGAGCCGGATAAAGGGGGTTCTGTGATGTTCGCCGAAAAGCACGTAATCGAGTGGTGGGGTCGGTGTTCAGAAGAACAGCGAGCGCAGTTTAAGAAGTCCGCTCAAGAGCACAGGGTGGACCCCGACACCCTCAAACTGCTTATCGAGACTCGACTTCCATATGGCCCGGTTGGCACAAGGTGGGATGCTGACCCCGATTACGCGTGGAGCTGGCCGAGCGAGATTCGGGATTTTGTTCTGGCCCAGTAGGGGGAAGCACGTTATTCTGATGGGGTCGCTCCTGGTGGGCGGCCCCATCGTTGTCCTGGTGGCACGGGTAGACACCTATCCCTTGCTATAGACAGGACATCCTCGTGACTGAAACCACTGCGGCGAACCCCGAACTCCTCGCCGACCAAGTATCACAACTGCTCGTCGCGCCCCTCGAAGCCGCCAGCGTCGTACTCTCCAGCGGCCCACGCATCTTCGACACCGCCGGCGTGCTGCGCATCCCGAAACTGACCGGCTCCAGCGCGGTCGGATTCGTAGCCGAAGGCGCGGAGATCCCCGACACGCACGACACCACGTTCGACGAACTGGTGTTGATGCCCACCGACCGCAAATCGCTCAAGGTGATCGAGCGCTACACGCGGGAGCTGGTACGCCAGTCCGTCATCGGCATCGACAGCGTGTTGCAGAACCGGTTGGTCAAGGTAGTCGGTGACGCGCTGGACACCGCACTCCTGACCGGCACCGGCACGTCGAACTCCATCACCGGGCTAATCAACCAGGCAGACGTGCAGACCGGGACGCTGGACGTCACCGACGCCGACAGCCTGCTCGACGCGATCGGTCTCGCCTCGGCGGCCGAAGTGACGCCCAACCGGTGGCTGATCAACGGCACCGACTTCATCGCGCTGCGCAAGCTCAAAGAGGCCGACGACAGCAGCAAGTATCTGCTGGAGTCCGACGTCACCTCCGGGCCGACATATCGGCTGTTCGGTGTTCCGGTCACGCCGACGAACAAACTGCCCGAGGGTAAGGCCGTTTTGGCGGACATGTCCCAGGTGGCCGTCGCCCGTGATGTCGCCCCGTCCGTGACGATCCTGACCGAGCGGTACGCGGAGTTCGACGAGATCGGTATCCGCGTGACTGCGCGTTACGACCTCGGCCTGCTGCACCCCGAGGCCGTCATCGTCCTGACCGAACCGGGTAGCTGAACATGACTGATCTACCCACTGACCTGCCCGTCAACTGGACTGATAACATCGGCATGGAAGTTAATGCCGATTTTCTGAATGCTGTTGGCGAGCAGGGTAATGCGACCGCGGCGGCGGTCAACTCGTTCAACGCGTTCTTTAGCGGTGCAGCGCAAGCGTTTGTCGCCACAGATGAGACCACTACCTCGGCGAGCTACACCGATCTCGCGACTACCACGGACTCGGTGACTGTCGATGTCGGTTCGAGCGGCGTTGTCCTGGTGTCGCTGTTCGCCAACGCAACCTATGTCTCGGGGGCGGCTCCGACGGTGTGGGTGGGTGTGGCGTTGTCGGGGGCGAACACGGTCGCGGCTACGGATGCGAGGTGCTGTGTGGGCGCCTTCTCGCACACGAACGTTGTTCAGTGGTCGCCGTCTGGATTGTTCGTGATGACTGGCCTGACGCCTGGTTCGACGACGTTCAAGATGAAATACAAGGTGACCGCCGGAGGTGCGGCGTCGGCCAGGTTCGCGAACCGCCGCATCACCGTCATCCCGTTCCCGTAAAAGGACCGTGCTAATGCCTGAGGTCAATTCCGACGATGTCACTAACCTGCTGGACGCCGATCTGGACGACGGCGTGATCCCGGTGATCACGACGATGGCCAAGTC
>CAZOIX010000260.1:0-6070 GCA_964579685.1 uncultured Mycobacterium sp. | reverse complement strand
CACCCGAACGTGGTCGACGTGTACTGGCCCCACGCGGCGAATGCCACGATCGGGCCGAAAGCGAAGATTGGGACCAGGGCGTCGGCCTTCCTGCGCCATACGGCCATCAAGACCCCGCCTCCCGTCGCGAGCCAGGCGAACGGTTGCATACCGAGCATTCGCGCCGAGATCACCACCCAGTCGTCGGAGGCGGCCTTCATCTGCGGGCCCGCCTGTTCCGCGGCGCTCGCGACGAGACTACCGTTGCCGTACTGCGACGTGAGTGTCGCGAACGCGTCGTTGGAAACCACCCAGCCGGTGAAAGCCCAGATGGCGAACGCCGTGGCCAGTGGGAACAACACGATGATCACGCTCAGTACCGCCGAGTTGATGCGGTCCGCAGGCCCGGACCGTCGGAAGGCTACCACCGCGACCAGCAGCGCGACGCCGCAGGCGGCGGCGACGATCTCGTAGCGGGCGAGGTAGCCGGCTCCCAAAGCCACTCCGGCCCAGGCCAAATCGCCCACGTGCTGTCCGCTGACCCACTGCATCAGATGACGGACACACCAGATGACGCAGAACACCTGCGGCGCCTCGCTCATCCCGGAAGCGCCATAGACGACGATCATCGGATGCAACGCGAAGCACAGCACCGCAAGCCAGCGCCATACCGTGCCGACACCGCGGTCCAGGGCGATGCGCCGGACCATCATCGCGGCGGCCGCCATGAACAGGGCGCTCTGCGCGACCCCCGCGAGTCCATAGGTCTTCAGTTCCGGCCACCATCTGCTCAGCTGCAGAACGGGAATCTCGACCAGGCTTGGCAGCGGGTTCCAGACGAACCCGATTGCCGAAAGGTGAGGGTCACGACTCATCAACACATAGCCGGCATTGGCAACGCGGCTCGGGGCATCGGGGTCGAACATGTTGTACCGAAGCACCAGCACAAGCCCGACCGCGAGGTACAACGCGAAGAGGAGCGCGAAAAGCGCTACACCCCAACGCCTTGCGGGTGCGGTCACGAGATCAGCTCCGTGCCCGCCGCCGCCGGATGATCAGCCATGCGCCGGCGACGAGGGCCGCGACTATCGCGCTGGTGCCCAACGCCAGCGACACCACGGCCCACCACTTCCAGCCATCGCCGGGGTACTCGTTGTAGAGTCCGCCACCCTCACGAATGGTGAGATTCACCGTTTCGCCTGCCGCGCCCGTGGCGATCACGTCGCCGGTGAGCGACGCCCACCGGTTGGGCTGCCTGCGGATGTAGTCGAAGCTGGCGTCGACCAGTGACCAGTCACCGGTGCCGGATACGGCCAGCACGGTGCGGTCGTTGTCCGTGAACGCCTGGACCACGCCAAGCGATCCCTTGAGGTCGACGTCGGTGGCGATGTTGCCGCTGACATCAACGGTGTTCGGGCCGCCCGGGAGCAGCGGGGCTTTCATGTTCGCCTTGGCCAGTTCGTCGCTGCCGGTGACTGCCAGTAGCGGGGTGCCCGAAGCGGAGGCCGCCTCGAAGGTTCTCAGGCGCGGCCGAAGCGTCACCGCGGTCTGCTGGCCCATCAGGTTGATGGCCTGGGCAGCCTGGGGCAGGTGCTCGGCGCTGTCGATCGCGACGTCGAACTCGGGAGTGAATGCCATAGGCAGAATCGGGAATCCGCCCCTGTTGCGCATGCCTGCGGTGACGGCCACCGTTGATGACGGGTCGAGCGTGAAGGTCATCCGGTCGGTTAGGGGTGCGCATTCCTGGCGTGGAACATAGCGAAGCTCCAGTGCCATACCGACATTCGAGGTGATCGATTCCGCGGGAATCTCGCCGGTGATGTCCAGTACGCCAGATCCGTCCAGCGTGTGGGTGGCAACCACGGTCGGCCCGGACCGGATGAGAATCGATCCCTCTCCGCCACCAATGGGGGTGTACCTGGCCTTGACGTGGATGGTGGCACTCGTGATCGAGCCCACGCCGAAGGCGCTGGCGTCAAAGCCCACGTACAGCGTGCTGGTCCCCAGTACGGACGCGGAAGCCGTCATCTGCAGTTCGCCGAATGACTTGATGTTGGTCGACGGGGCCACTTGGGTGCGGGCGGAAAGCACCACCGCCGAATCGGATTGCGCCAACCCGATGCGCCGGTCGGCAAAGAGGTCCACCTGCTGCAGCAGTTCTTCTCCGGTACCGGTGACGGCGAGCACGGCGTTCGGGGTGCCAGGATTCTCCACAGCGATGCCCGCCTGCTGGCCGTCGCGGATATCGATGACGCGACTGGAGGCGCCCGCGGCCACCGGGGGGTAGGCCGCGGTGGTGACGTTGATCCGTACCGGCATCGGGCGATACACCCGGGTAAGCGCTGCCACCAGATTCAACGCGGCCTGCTGCTGGCTTTGGGTTGGGCTGGGTCCGACGTTGACCAGGATCTGGTCCAGGTAGCCGGGTAGGAAACTCGCCACCGTGGTCGGGTCCGGCGTCGGGCCGGAGTATGTGGTCATGAGCTGGCTCAAGCTCAGCGTGGGAGGCACCGAACAGCTATCCGAGGGCGGGTTGTTCTCGCGCAGAACGAAGGTCAGTGGTGCGCGGCCCTCGATCACCTGGGCGGCTGCGATGTCGACGGTGAAGGGCACCGTTGGTACACCGACAGGGACGGGAATGCTGCCGAGCACGATGCCGCGGGTGTCCTGGACGTCGACGCGGCCCTCGCCCACGTTGACGACCGATCCGATCTGGCCGGTAAGCAGTGTGGGTCCGATACCTTCCGGTACCGGAATCGAGGTGTCGAACTTCTGGTTCGAGCCGACCAGGTCCAGCTTTTCGGGTAACCCCAGCTGCGTCCAACTGATGGCGGGAGTCACGTTCGCTTCGGTCACGACGCCGTCGGACGGCTGGGCACGCGCGACGGGCCCAGCAGGCGGCACGGTCTGGCAGGCCAGCACGGCGGTTACTGCCAGTGGCACGATGATTGCCCGCAAGCGCGCGCGCATCAGTCTCCCCCGATGGCTTGGGTTGCGGGATGAGTGAGTCCATGCACCGTCTTTTCCCAGAAGAATGGACGGAACACCAACTGGTAGAGAGCTTTCAGGGCCGCTATCGATTGAAGAATCCAGTACAGCGGGGCCAGCAGCGCCGCCCACCACAGATGGGGCTTACCAAGCGCTTGCGTCGCGATCAATCCAACGAAGATCGACAGCGGCGCACCGACGATGAAGAGCACCAGGCAGATGTAGTAGGTCAGCGGCGGGAAGGCTTCGGCCACGTATCCCGGTCTGCCGAGTACCCATAGGGCCATGATGAACCAGAAGAGCAGGTTGACGGCCGCGGTCAGCGGTACGCCGCCGGTCATGTTGATCAGGCGCAGAGTGGCCTTGATGCCGATCGTCTTGCGCAGGTCGCCGGGCTTGCGGAGATGAACCAGCATCGTTTGCAGGTAGCCCTTGTACCAGCGGGACCGTTGCCGGATCCAGTTGACCACGTCAGAGTTGGCTTCCTCCAACGTGATCGAGTCGAGGATGAGTGTGCGGTACCCGTGCCGTGCCAGGCGAACTCCGATGTCCGCGTCCTCGGTGACATTGAACTCGTCCCAGCCGCCGATCTCTCGCCACACCCTGGTCGTCATATGGTTGGACGTCCCGCCGAGCGGCACGACGCATCGGAGTTCCTCGACGGCGGGAAGCACCACACCGAACCACTGGTCGTATTCGAGCGAGAACCACCGGGTGAGGAGGTTTTGTCGTTCGTTGAAGTACGCCAGGCGCGCCTGGAGACACCCGACCTCCGGTGAGGTGCGACGGAAGGCGGCGACCGCGCGCCGGAGTTGGAGCGGATCGGGGATGTCTTCGGCGTCGTAGATCGTCACCAGCTCGCCGTGCAGATCCGGTAGCGACATGCCGTAGTTGCACGCCTTGGGCTTCGTCTTGGGCAGGCTGTGCGGTACAAGCACGATTCGCACCGATCGCAGATCTGCGTCGAGAAGTGCCTGCTGCGTGGCAAGGTCGTCTTCTTCCACCAACAGCAGGATCTCGAGTTTGTCGCCTGGGTAGTCGAGCTTGCCCACCCCGTTGATGAGGTTGGACACGATCGCCGGCTCGTCATAGACAGGCAGCAGCACCGTGTAGACGGGCAGCTCCTCGTCGGTCAACCGCAGCGCCTCTTCGTTGCTCACGCGTACCAACGCCGACGACTTCAAACCCCTGAGCACCAGGTAGTTTCGATCGATCGTCGAGAACAGATACAGCAGCGCGAGCACTCCGACGATCAGTGGTGTCACGTCGTGCGGCAGGACGATGACGGCCGTGATGACGACCGCCGCCACGCAGCCGAGGGCGATCAACGATGACGGACCGAGAAGCGTGCGTGCCGAGAGGTGTGCGGGCAGCACAACCGCGTTCTGGTGCTCAGACACCGGCTTCATTTTCCGAGGCGTCGGCGGGGGGCTTCTGCAGCTGATCGATCACATCGTCGGCGCGCTCGATGACGGGGGGGTCGACCTTGCCGGTGCTGTACGGCTGCTGGCGGGCAAGCCAGAGGGCCGGCTTGACCGTCGCGTCGAAAAGCGACAACTCCTCAGGGGCGGGGGGCGGTGCGTCGCTGTCGACGTTCTGGTTGACGATCACGGTGACGCGTTGGTATGTCGCGCCGGCGTTCCACACCCATGTCACCGCGTACCACTGGGCCGTTTCGGCGTCCGTCGCGGCATCGGCGTTGCTGTGGATGATCCTGGCTCCCGCAGGCATCGATTCGCCTGTGGCTACCTGATATTGCAGCGGCGTGCTGCTCGGATACCAGACGACGGCATCGAAGTCGTGAAGGGCTGACGGCCGCCTGGTGGCGATGACGTCGACTGCCGCGGTGGGCATTCCGGCCTTTGCGGGCACCGAATAGCGGACCAGCGTGGCGTCGGCCCCGACGAACCGCGTGATGAACGGGAACATCTCCGGCGTACCGAGGCCCGCACGTTGCGCCCAGTCGCCGGCGACCGAAGGAACCTGTGCGTCCCGCGAGTGGGGAGGATTGAGCGCCAGCAGCAGCCCCGCGACGAGCACCAGCGTCGCAAGGGACAGTGGGGAACGGCGTGGAAGTTCGGTGCGCGGATTCGGTGCGGTGCGCACATCGTCGCCCGATCCCCACAGCATGACCACGGTGACGATGAGAGGGACGACGCCCGCGACCAGCACGGCGGTCGCCGACAAGCTTAGGTGTTCGCCCAAGATCACGGTGAGAACGGAGCCACAGACCAGGCACACCAGGGTGGCCACCGCCCGGCGTTCGACGGGCGCGTGGCGCCCGGCGAGGTACGCCGCCAGGGCACCGAGAGCGACGGTCAGCAGTGTGATCGCGATGTCCGATCCGCCGAATGCGGCAGCCGTCATGAGAAACGGCAGTGGGCTGACGCAGCAGACCGCAAACAACCACAGTTGCCACATTCGCACGACGTACCGGACCCCGAACATGATCGCGAAGAGGCACCCGGTCCACAGGACGACACCGAGCAGGTTCAGATGCCACAGCACCGCCAGCGTGGGCATCCGCTGCTGCAACACATGAATTCCGGTGAAGCCGAGGACGCCGACGACGATGGCGACGATCCAGTCTGACTCGCTGTCACTGACGCCCCTGGGTGCCTCGCGGTATCCGGTAGCTATGACGCCAACCAGAATCGGCGCCACGAGGAGGACCACGGCCCGCGAACCGGACAGCAGGTCACCAACGACGTCGGCAATCACGAACGCATAGGCGGCAAAGGCCAGGATGCCGACAAACGCGAGGCGAGGCCAGTATCGCTGCGTCTTGGCAATCGGGTGAAGAGTCGGCTCCTCCTTCGAAGCGATCGGGCGCATCGGAGCGTCGAGCGTCGTTTCCAAGCTGCACCTTTTGAGGACAGCCCCCCGGTGGCGGTCAGTTATGCTCTTTGCCTAAGGTTCGCCAGTACTGAAGACGTGTTTAGGCTGCGATACATGATACCAGCAAATTCCGTCACTTGGCGTGCCGTATGATCTAAATCACACTCGCGTTAATTGTGGCAAATCTCGCGGCGGCTACGTCACGCCCTTCGAACTGCATCGCCGGCCCCCAAGGCCATCATCAAGATCATATCCGAACTTTCGC
>CAZOIX010000259.1:0-6073 GCA_964579685.1 uncultured Mycobacterium sp. | reverse complement strand
TCGTCGGACCAGTCGGCGCGTTCCTCGGCGCCCTTCGCCGGGTCGCTCTCGACGTCGTCATCGGCGCCCTTCGGTCCGGCGTCGGTCTCGGTGGTGTCGGGCTTGTCGGGATTGTTCTCGGTCATGTCCGCCTAGTACCCGAACTCAGTCGGGTCGATGCCGGAGCTGAACCATCCAGTCGCTGGGAACACGGTCCGCCGGCCCGGGCGCGGGCTGGTCTTCGGGATGGCATTCGGGCGCCGCGAGGTCAGGGCCGTCGTAGTACTGGTTGGTGTCGTAGTTCCAGAACCAGTCCTCGCCCGGTTCGAACGACCGGATGATGGGGTGACCGGTCGTGCGCCAGTGCGCTGACGCGTGCCGCGCCAGCGAGTCGTCACAGCAGCCGATGTGACCGCACGCGGCGCAGCGGCGAAGGTGCACCCACCACCCGCCGCGCTCCTCGCACTCGACACACCCGGTCCCGCTCGGCGGGACTGTGGGATCGACGGCGTCGCTCATAGCTGGTGAGCCTACCGATTTCGGCTAACCGGCCATGGTCGAGTTCGGTGCATGCCAGTCGGTCGAGACGAAGCGGTGCTGGATCAGCCACTCCGGGTCGTCGTCGGTGCCCACGGGGACGAACACATCGCGGTAGCGGCCGTAGTGGTCGAGACCGATCTCGGTGACAACCGTGAAGTAGCAGGCGACCCCGGCCCGCTCTGGCGTCATCTCGGTGAACCGGATGTTCGTGACGTTGTGGCGCACGATGCGCCGCACACCTGATTCCTGCGCCACGGCCTTCGGGGATGCGACTGCGCCACCGAGAAACTCGACGATGGCCGCGCGACCCTGGATGGGGAGACCGCCCCGCAGTTCGAGCGCGCCGTCCTCGCAGAAAGATCCGGCGAGTTCCGGCAGCCGCATCGCGTCACCGGACCAGTTGTAGCGGGCCAGGGTGTCCCTGATGTGCTCACGCGCCGAAAGCTCCCAAAGTTCCATGCGCTCAACCGTATCGGGCTATGGTCGCGTCATGGCTACCAGCGATTCCCGCGAGGTCGTGATCGAGGCGAGTCCAGAGGAGATCATCGACGTCATCGCCGACGTCGAAGCGACACCCGACTGGTCGTCGCAGTACCAGAGCGCCGAGGTGCTGGAGTCCTACGGCGACGGCAAGCCCCGACGGGTCAAGATGAAAGTGAAATCCGCCGGTATCACCGACGAACAGGTCATCGAATACACGTGGACTGACGACAAGGTGAGCTGGACCCTGATCAGTGCCAGTGCGTTGAAGAGCCAGGATGCGTCCTACACGCTGACGCCAGACGGCGACAAGACCAAGGTGCGGTTCGACATCAAAATCGACCTGTCGGTGCCGATGCCCGGATTCGTTCTCAAGCGGGCGATGAAAGGTGCGATGGAAACCGCCACCGACGGCCTGCGCAAGCAGGTGCTCAAGGTGGCAAAGGGCGGCTAGAGCTAACGTCCACGCGTGACGAACAGCGGGCCTCTGGCCGGGGTGAAGGTCATCGAACTCGGCGGCATCGGGCCCGGACCGCATGCCGGGATGGTGCTCGCCGATCTGGGCGCCGACGTTGTTCGGGTACGTCGGCCCGGCGGACTTCAAATGCCGCCGGAGGACAGAGACCTGATGCATCGTGGAAAGCGGACGGTCGACCTCGACGTCAAGAAGCAGCCGCAGGCACTGCTGGACCTGGTCGCCAAGGCCGACGTGATCCTCGACTGCTTTCGCCCTGGCACGTGCGAGCGGCTCGGCATCGGGCCGGACGATTGTGCGGCGGTCAACCCGCGGCTGATCTTCGCCCGGATCACCGGGTGGGGACAGGATGGGCCGCTGGCGATGACCGCCGGCCACGACATCAATTACCTGTCTCAGACGGGTGCGCTGTCCTCCATCGGTTACCGTGACCGGCCGCCCGTCGCACCGCTGAATCTGGTGGCCGACTTCGGTGGCGGGTCGATGCTCGTGCTGCTGGGCATCGTCACCGCGCTCTACGAACGAGAGCGGTCCGGCACGGGGCAGGTGATCGACGCCGCGATGGTCGACGGCGTCAGCATCCTGGCGCAGATGATGTGGACGATCAAGGCGGAGGGCTCGCTGAAGGACGAGCGCGAGTCATTCCTGCTCGACGGCGGGGCACCGTTCTACCGAACCTACGAAACGGCCGACGGCGGCTACATGGCTGTCGGTGCGATCGAGCCACAGTTCTTCGCGCAACTGCTCGACGGCCTAGGCCTGTCGCCCGATGAGGTGCCGGCCCAGTCCGACCGCGCGGCGTACCCCGAGATGCGAAAGGTCTTCACCGACAGATTCGCGAGCAAGACCCGCGACGAGTGGACCGCTGTTTTCGAGGGCACCGATGCGTGCGTCACGCCCGTGCTCACCTGGACCGAAGCCGCGCGAAATCAGCACCTGCTGGCCCGTTCGACGGTGATGTCCGCCCACGGCGTCGAGCAGGCGGCACCGGCACCGCGGTTCTCCCGCACGCCGGCAGGCCCCGTCGGAACCCCACCTACGGCGCCCACGCCCATCGACGAGATCGGTTGGTAGTCAGGTTAGCTGAAAAAACCATTCCATAAGGCTAACGAGGTATGTATCATTTGCCACTATGACGGTCCGCGCGTCGAGAGAGGTGGTCTTCGACGCTTCCCCTGAGGCCATTTTGGAAGCGCTCGCCGACGTCGAGGACGTGCCGTCGTGGTCACCGGTGCACAAGCACACCGAAGTCGTCGACCGCCATCCGGATGGCAGGCCGTACCACGTCAAGGCCACATTTCGCATCATGGGGATCACCGACAAGGAACTTCTCGAGTACCACTGGGGCGACGACTGGATGGTCTGGGATGCGGCCGACACCGTTCAGCAGCGCGGTCAGCATGTCGAGTACAACCTCATCCCCGAGGGTGAGGACAGGACACGGGTGCGGTTCGACATCATTCTCGATCTCGCGGCGCCGGTGCCACGTTTCCTCATCCGGCGTGCGAAGAAGATGGTGCTCGACATCGCGACGGAGTGTCTGCGCGAGCGCGTGATGGCCCGCAGTAGCGCGTAACGCGAACGGCGCGACAAGGTTTGGGCCGTCGCGCGCAACATCGACGCAACATGACATGCCTACCGTGGTCGGATGCGTCGGCACTCGATCCTGGTGGACCGGCTCAACGCCGGCACCCCAGGGCGATCGCAACAGGCGATCCTCGACGAGTTGCGTCGGGTGATCCTCGACGGCGCAGTCCTTCCCGGCACCGCGATTCCCCTCGCGGAAGTCGCCGACCTGTTCGGCGTGAGCCAGATCCCGGTCCGCGAGGCGTTGAAGACGCTGATCGGGGAGGGCCTCGTCGCCCACCGCAGCAACTTCGGCTACGCGGTCGCCCAGTTGACTCCGCAGGAGCTGCGCGAGATGTACATCGTGCGTGAGACTTTGGAGGCGGCGGCGCTGGCCGCGTCGGTAGCCCATGCGACCGACACGGACCGCGCCGCCGTGGTCGCCGTCCACGACATCCTGCAACAGGCGATTCGTGACGACGATCCCGTCACCTACCACCGACAAAGTCGCGAATTCCACCTCGCGCTGACCCGTCCGTCGCGCATGTACCGACTGCTTCACATGCTCGAGTCGGCGTGGAACGTCACCGAACCCGTGCAGTCGATGGTGCACGTCACGCCAGACGAGCGGACGCAATTGCACGACGATCATCGCCGGATGGTCGAATTGTTCCTCGCGGGCGACGTCGAACAACTGCTCACCACAGCCGAACTGCACGCGCAACGACTCAACTCCGTCATCGCCACCCTGCCGACCGATACCGGCCTGCTCGTCGCGCCGAATATATCTTCTGCGCAATAGCCAGGTAGTTCCCAGGAAATACCTGTGCAACACGCCGTCGATAGCGTCCGTGCATGACCGACCTCGACACACCTGGAACGACGAAGGATCTGCCGCCGGGCGCAGTGACAGGCGCCGATGACCTCGTCGAAGCGTCCGGCCATCCGGTCGGCGGCGGAGTCATCAAACCGGGTTACGACCCGCGCCTGACCAACGAGGACCTCGCGCCTCTGGGCAAGCAGACCTGGACGTCCTACAACATCTTCGCGTTCTGGATGTCCGACGTCCACAGCGTGGGCGGTTACGTGACGGCGGGCAGCCTTTTCGCGCTCGGCCTCGCCAGCTGGCAGGTGCTGGTGGCTCTGCTGGTGGGCATCACGATCGTGTACTTCTTCTGCAACCTGGTCGCCAAGCCCAGTCAGGCTGCGGGCGTGCCGTATCCGGTGATCTGCCGCACGGTGTTCGGCGTACTGGGCGCCAATATCCCCGCGATCATCCGCGGTCTCATCGCCGTGGCGTGGTACGGCATCCAGACCTATCTGGCGTCGGCGGCCTTGGATATCGTGCTGCTCAAGCTGTTCCCGGGCTTGATGCCGTACGCGGTCGTCGAGGACTACGGATTCGCCGGCCTCTCGTTGCTGGGGTGGGGCAGCTTCCTGCTGCTGTGGGTGTTGCAGGCCTGCGTGTTCTGGCGTGGCATGGAGTCGATCCGCAAGTTCATCGACTTCTGCGGTCCAGCGGTCTATGTCGTGATGTTCATCCTGTGCGGATACCTGATTCACAAAGCCGGTTGGGGGGCAATCGATCTCAACCTCGGCGATGTCACCTACACCGGATGGTCCTCTCTGCCGGTGATGATGGGCGCGATTGCGCTGGTGGTCTCCTATTTTTCGGGACCGATGCTCAACTTCGGCGACTTCTCCCGCTACAGTAAGTCGTTTCAGGCCGTAAAACGTGGCAACTTCCTCGGCCTGCCCGTCAACTTCCTGGTGTTCTCCGTGCTGGTCGTCGTCACGGCGTCACTGACGCTGCCGGTGTTCGGCGAACTCATCACCGACCCCGTTGAGACGGTGGCCCGCATCGACAGCACATTCGCGATCGTGTTGGGCGCCTTGACATTCACCATCGCCACCATCGGCATCAACATCGTCGCCAACTTCATCAGCCCTGCGTTCGACTTCTCCAACGTGAGCCCGCAGCGGATCAGTTGGCGCGCGGGCGGCATGATCGCGGCCGTCGGTTCGGTGCTCATCACACCGTGGAACCTCTACAACAATCCCGAGGTCATCCACTACACGCTGGAGACCCTGGGCGCGTTCATCGGCCCGCTGTTCGGAGTGCTGATCGCCGACTACTATCTGGTCCGTAAGGAGAAGGTCGTCGTCGATGATCTGTTCACCATGGATCACGGCGGAAAGTACTGGTACTCCAAGGGCTACAACAAAGTCGCGGTGCTGGCCACCGTCGTCGGCGCGGTGTTGGCGGTCATCCCGGTCCTGCTGGGTGGTGTGGTGGTCGGTATGCACACCGCGGCGCAGTACAGCTGGTTCATCGGGTGCGGCGTGGCATTCGTCCTCTACTACCTGGTGGCAACCCGCGACGCGTTGGTCGCAGAATCGGTGTCGTGACCCGGATCTGGGTCGTCAACCCGAACACCACCGAGGCCATGACGGCCGCGATCGAGCGGTGCGCCCGCGCAGTCGTCGCACCCGGTACCTCGGTCACCGGCGTCACCTCCGAGTACGGCCCGCCGTCGATCGAGAGCCACTACGACGAGGCGATGAGCGTACCGGGGCTCTTGCGGGCGATCGAGCAGGGCGAGCGACAAGGTGTCGACGGCTATGTGATCGCCTGCTTCGGTGATCCGGGCGTCGATGCCGCCAGGGAGGTCGCGCGAGGCCCGGTCGTCGGGATCGCGGGGGCGGCGATGCACGCCGCCAGTCAGCTGGGTCGCGGGTTCAGTGTCGTGACCACGCTGACCCGCACGATGGGGCGCGCTGCCGATCTCGCCGAACACTATGGGATGCAACGGTTCTGCCTGGGCATCCATGCGTGTGAGATCGCGGTGCTCGATCTCGACACCGATCCCGATGCCCGCAAGATCGTCACCGAGGCATGCCGGGATGCGGTCGAGTCCGACGGATCGGATGTCGTGGTGCTCGGATGCGCGGGAATGGCCGAAATGTGCGCGCCGATCGCCGCCGAACTCGGCGTACCGGTCGTCGACGGGGTCACGGCGGCGACGCTGAGCG
>CAZOIX010000258.1:0-6089 GCA_964579685.1 uncultured Mycobacterium sp. | reverse complement strand
ATCAACCCCAGCCTCACCCCCGACCACCAGCTCGACCTCGACGCACTGGCCCGCACCGACTACACCGTCGTCATGCTGGCCAAAACCGAATCGCCGGGACAGGTGCGCGATCTCGCACCGCGCGACGTCGTCGTGCTGATCGAGACGCCGCTTGGCGCCTTGGAGGTCGCCGAACTGGCGCGCGTGGAGAACGCATTCGCGGTCATGTGGGGTGCGGAGGATCTCTTCGCCGTCACCGGTGGCACCGCCAACCGCTGGCCCGACGGCAGCTACCGCGACGTCGCCAGGCATGTGCGGTCGCAAAGCCTGTTGGCCGCCAAGGCGTACGGGAAGGTGGCGTTGGATTCGGTGTATCTGGACATCAAGGATCTCGATGGACTCCGCACCGAAACCGACGACGCGGTGGCGGTCGGATTCGACGCCAAGGTCGCGATTCATCCATCGCAGGTCGCGGTCATTCGCGACGCCTACGCACCAACCGACGAGCAGGTGACATGGGCGCGCGGTGTGCTGGCAGCTGCGGCCGGTGAGCGCGGCGTGTTCCAATATCAGGGCCTGATGGTCGACGCTCCGGTGCTGCGGCGTGCCGAGCGGATCGCCACGCTGGCGTGCGTAGACGGAAGGTAGGGAGGGGCGGCTCGTTGACCGGATTCTTGGGCGCAAGCCTCGGACTTCGGTCCGGGGTGAGCCCATCCCGTTGTTCGGCGGGCGGAGCCCGACGCTCAGAGCGGCCGGTCTTGTCTGTCGATGTATTGCCTGATGATCGACAGCGGTGCGCCGCCGCAGGAGACGGCGAAGTGGGACGGCGACCAGAGGTGTCTGCGCATGCGTGCGCGGACACACGCGCCGGTGAATTCGCGGCGCACCGCGTAGGCGGTGCGGCCCTTGAGCCGCTGAACCAGCGTGGAGATCGCCATCGTGGGCGGATAGCAGACGAGCAGGTGGACGTGGTCGGCCTCGTCGTTGAACTCGACCAACTCCGTGCCCAGATAAGCGCAGACACCACTCATGATGGTTTCGCAGTAGGTGAGCATGGCATTGTCGAACACGTTCGGGCGGTATTTCGTCACGAACACCAAGTGAGCGTGCAGCAACGACACGCTGTGGCGGGTGCGACGATAGGTCGTTGTTGTCAGTGGACACCTCTACGGTTGCGGGCATGCAGATGCGTTATCGGTATCGCATCGAACCGACACCGGCCCAGCAGCAGATGTTGGCGCGGGTGTTCGGCTGCTGCCGGGTCGTGTTCAACGACGCGCTGCGGGCCCGCGCCGAGGCGTATCGCGCGGGAGTGAAGCTGTCCGACAGCGAGATCCAGCGCCGGGTCATCACCGCGGCGAAGACCACCACCGAGCGGGCCTGGCTGTCCGAGGTGCCCAGTGTGGCGCTGGTGCAGTCGGTCAACGACTCCCGCCGCGCGTGGCGCAACTTCTTCGACTCGACCAGTGGGAAACGCAAGGGCCGCAAGGTTGGGCGGCCGCGGTTCAAATCCCGCAAGGATCACCGACAGTCGTTCCGGCTCACCCGCAACGGGTTCTCGATCCGCGGCAACAGCCGGTTGTTTGTGGCCAAGGTCGGCGAAGTGCGGGTGCGCTGGTCACGCGAGCTGCCCAGCACACCATCGTCGGTCACGATCATCCGGGAACCCGATGGCCATTTCTACGCCAGCTTCGTCGTGGACGTTGCGGCCTCACCTCTGCCGGTAGTCGAGCAAGAGGTCGGGGTGGATGTGGGGATCGCCTGGCTGGCTACGACTGCTAGCACCGATGGTGGGCGGTTCGATATCGAGAATCCAAAGCATTTGGGTCGCAAGCTGCGCAAGCTGGCGCGGTCGGAGCGGGAGAAGTCTCGCCGGCAGAAAGGATCAGCCAACAGGGACAAGTCACGGCGCAAGGTGGCCGTCGCGCACAATCAGGTCTCCCGTGCTCGGCGGGACTATCACCACAAGCAGGCTTTGGCGTTGGTTCGCGACAACCAAGTGATCCACGTCGAAGACCTCAACATCGTGGGCATGGTCCGAAACCGTCGCCTGGCACGGGCGATCAGCGATGCGGGCTGGGGCCAGTTCGTGCGGATCATCAGCGAGAAAGCCGACCGCTACGGACGCACTGTGCACACGGTGTCGCGGTGGTTGGCATCGAGCAAGACCTGCTCTACACCGGGGTGTGGGCACCGGCTCGACGAACTCCCACTGCAAATCCGCACCTGGACATGCCCGCAGTGCCGGGTGGTCCACGACCGCGACCACAACGCCGCCAAGATCATTCTCGCTGCCGGGCGGGCAGAGAGACAAAACGCCCGTGGAGCCTCTGTAAGTCCTCCCACCACTCGGCAGGCACGAGGCAATGAAACAGGAAGCACCCCAACCGCGGCGTAGCCGCACGGGAATCCCCGCCATTCATGGCGGGGAGCACGTCAAATCGTCCGGTAGGCAGTGGACTGGACTCGCTGGACTCCATCAACCACACGCTCGCCAGGCTGAGCGGAAGCCGCTCGATGTTCGTCCGCCCTGCGATGGCTGAACGTCAGGTCAGTCCCCTCGTCGAGGCTGGTCCGACCTGCACATCGTCCAGGTCGGCAGCGAGGGTGCTCATACCCGGGTCGTCTCGCCCGGCGAACGCAAAGCGCAGATCGCTGACCGCCAGGAATCCGTGCAACGCCGATATCGGCAGTACTGACCCGCGACACGGCCGGCGGCGCATCCGTCGGAGAGCGGGTGTCCTTCCGATTCGAAGGCATAATGGTGACAGCCCCAGTACTGCGGCGAGCCGAGCGCATCGTCGCGTTAGCGCCACACCCCGGCAGCTAGCGGACGAGCCCCCCACCAGGGGTTTTGCTCCTATCACCGCCGTGCTGAGCACCTCAGTCGCCTGACGGCGCGACCCGCCGTCAGTGACCCTAGGAGGCGGTATGGCAGGGATCGACGCGACCCCGCGGACGTCTGAGAACGCCGAAGACGTCGAGCTGGAGCCGATACAACTGGTCGCGCCCGACGGGACGCCGACCGCCTCAAGCCGGTCCTCCCGATACCGAAGAGACCTCCCGCCCGAGACGTTGGCCTGGCTCTACGAGTCGATGGTCGTCACGCGCGAACTCGACACCGAGTTCGTCAACCTGCAACGGCAGGGCGAACTGGCGTTGTTCGCGTCATGCCGCGGTCAGGAAGCCGCACAGATCGGCGCGGCGGCGTGCCTGCCCAAGACCGACTGGATCTTCCCGCAGTACCGCGAGATCGGCGCGTTCCTCCTGCGCGGACTCAGCCCGGCCCAGATCGGTGCGGTCTGGCGGGGCAAGTGGCACGGCGGGCTGGGGTTCACCGGCAAGTGCGTCGCGCCGCTCTCGATCCCCATCGGCACGCAAGGACTGCATGCGGTCGGTGCGGCGATGGCCGCACAACGGCTCGGTGAGGACTCGGTGACCCTGACGTTCCTCGGTGACGGTGCGACCAGCGAAGGCGATGTCCACGAGGCGCTGAACTTCGCGTCCGTGTTCAACGCGCCGTGTGTGTTCGTCGTACAGAACAACCACTGGGCGATCTCGGTTCCGGTCAGCAGGCAGCTGGCCGCACCGTCCATCGCGCACCGTGCCATCGGTTACGGCATGCCCGGAATTCGGGTGGACGGCAACGACGTGCTGGCCTGTTATGCGGTGACGGCCGAGGCCGCCAAGCGCGCCAGGGACGGTGGTGGGCCGACGCTGATCGAGGCGATCACCTACCGCATGGGGCCGCACACCACCTCCGACGACCCGACCCGGTACCGGCCCGACGAGGAACTCGAATACTGGGCCGCACGCGATCCGATCCAGCGCTACCGCACCTATCTGCAGGCGCAGGGCATATGGAGCGAGCGGCTCGAGGAACGGGTTGCCGCCAGGTCCAAGCGGTTACGCACCGAATTGCGGGAGGCGATCGTCGACGCCGACGACTTCGATGTCGCCGAGGTGTTCGACACCGTCTACCACGACATCACCCCGGACCTGATAGCGCAGCGAGAACAGGTGCTCGCCGAGATCGCGAAGGAGGCCTGACATGACCCAGATCATCGACCGGCCGACATTCCATGGTGAGGACGAACCGCGTGGCCCGCTACTGACCACGGTCCCCAACGCGCCGACGCTGACCATGGCGCAGGCCATCAACCGGGCACTGCACGACGCGATGGCCGCCGATGAGCGCGTGCTGGTCTTCGGTGAAGACGTCGCCGCCCTCGGCGGTGTCTTCCGCATCACTGAGGGGCTTGCCGAAACCTTCGGCGAGCAGCGGTGTTTCGACACTCCTCTGGCCGAGTCGGGGATCATCGGTATCGCGATCGGCATGGCGATCCGCGGTTTGGTACCCGTTCCAGAAATCCAGTTCGACGGGTTCGCCGCCCCGGCATTCGACCAGATCGTCAGTCACCTCGCGAAGTACCGGATGCGGACCCGTGGCGACGTCGAGATGCCGGTGACCATCCGTATCCCTTCCTTTGGCGGAATTGGCGCGGTCGAGCATCACTCGGAGTCGACCGAAAGCTACTGGCTGCACACCGCGGGATTGAAGGTGGTGGCACCGTCGACTCCGACGGATGCGTATTGGCTTCTGCGCCAATCGATCATCTGCCGGGACCCGATCATCTACCTGGAGCCCAAGCGCCGGTACTGGTCTCGGGGGCCCGTCGACACGGCCACGCCGGGCCTGCCGATCGGACGTGCGGCCATCCCCCGCAGCGGCGATGACGTCACGGTGGTGACCTACGGTCCGCTGGTCGCGACGGCGGTCAGCGCCGCCGAGCTGGCCGCGCGGCAGCACGGGTGGAGCCTGGAGGTCATCGACCTGCGTTCGCTGAACCCGCTGGATTTCGACACGGTCGCCGAGTCGGTACGGCGTACCGGCCGTGCGGTGGTCATGCACGAGGGTCCCCGCACCTTGGGTTTCGGAGCGGAACTCGCGGCGCGTATCCAGGAGGAGCTGTTCTACGACCTCGAGGCACCGGTGCTGCGCGCCACCGGATTCGACACACCGTTCCCGCCGGCGCGTCTGGAGAAGCTGTGGCTACCGGGGGTCGACCGGCTCCTCGATTGTGTCGAACGGACATTGGAGCAGCCATGACCGGCGATGAGCGCCCGCGCGACGTACGGGACTTCGTCGTTCCCGATCTCGGCGAAGGACTGGAGGACGCGACGATCACAAGCTGGAGTGTCGCAGTGGGGGACACCGTCGAACTGAACCAGACACTGTGCACGGTCGAGACCAACAAGGCCGAGGTCGAGATTCCGAGTCCCTACCCAGGACGGATCGTCGAGCTCGGGGGAGGCGAGGGCGAGACGCTGAATGTCGGTGCGGTGCTTGTCCGTATCGCGACAGACGGCCAGCCGTCCGTCCCGAAGCCGGTCAGACGAAATCCGGTTCTCGTCGGCTACGGCACTGACGACGGCATGGACGACAGCAGACGGACCGCACGGTCGGCGCCGACACGTCCGCGCGCCAAGCCACCGGTACGAAAGCTGGCGGCAGAGCTGAACGTCGACCTCCACGCAGTGACCGGCACGGGCCCCGATGGTGTGATCACCCGAGAGGACGTCCTCGCGTCGGCCGGCCGGTCTGCCCCGAGCCCCGACATGGTGGCGGTGCGCGGTGTGCGGGCAGAAATGGCACATCGAATGTCACTGTCGCGCAGGGAGATACCGGATGCTCATGCGAGTGTGCAGGTGGACGGAACGAATCTGTTGCGGCTGCGTGACCGGATGCGCGGCCAGGCGGGCGACGACGTGCCGATCACGCCCTTCGTTCTCACGTTGCGCCTGCTGACGATTGCGCTCGCACACCACCAACACCTCAACGCGACGTGGCTCGAGACCACGGCGGGCCCGCAGATGCACCTGCATTCCGCGGTGCATCTGGGATTCGGTGTGGCGGCCCCGCGCGGCCTGCTGGTACCTGTCGTCAAGGACGCTGGAGACAAGACGACCCGTGAGCTCGCCGATACGGTCGCCCGGCTGATTCGCGATGCGCGGGCAGGCACGCTGATGCCCACCGAATTGCAGGGCTCCACGTTCACGGTGTCCAACTTCGGTGCGCTCGGGCTCGACGACGGCGTTCCGGTGATCAA
>CAZOIX010000257.1:0-6104 GCA_964579685.1 uncultured Mycobacterium sp. | reverse complement strand
GCGGTGAGAGGTTGATGACCTCCCCGTCGGCGACGCGTTCGGCCGCCTCGTCCACCGACAGAATCACGTGGGTCCGCGACGACTCCCGCAACTCGTCGACTGTCTTGGCGGTCGTGATATTGGCTGACACCGTGTTGTCGGGGTTCCACTCCGAATACGCAAGAGCATCGTGCAGCAGATACTTGCCGATCTCATCCCACGCCGCATCGACGTCATCGGCCACAAAGACATTCGTGGCTGTTTCGCGTTCGGGTATCAAAACGAAGCCCGGTTCGTAACCATTCTGCCGGCACGCTTCCTCGTATGCTTCCCGCATACCCGGAGCGGCGCCGTTGGCCAGCAGCCCCAGACCATTTCTGCCCGCCCGGCGTGCCGCCGCCAGGCTCGCGCCGCCCCACATCATCATGGGTCCCCCCGGCGTGCGCGCTTGCGGTGTCACCTTCATCCGCCGGTCCTCGTGGACGACTTCCTCGCCCGACAGCAGACGGCGTAGTTGACCAAGCTTCTCATCGGCGAGCCGACCACGAGCCGACAACGAGAGTCCGAAGTGGTCGAACTCCTCTTGGCGATAACCGATCCCGAACACATAGCTGGCACGACCCGCACTGATGTGATCCAGCACGGAAATGTCCTCGGCGAGTCGGGCCACGTCGTAGAACGGCAGGATGATCACCAGGTTCAGCATCAGCTGTTCGGTTCGGGCAGCGATCGCGGACCCGAGCAGCAGCGGGGACGGCAGGTAACCGTCTGCGGCACAATGGTGTTCGCAGAGCACGGCAGCCACGCATCCGCGCGTCTCCGCCCACGCTGCCATCTCGATTGCCGCCGTGTACAACTCGGTCGGCGGCGCACCGATCGACGGCGCCCGCATGTCGAAGCGCAGGGTGAACATCGGCACTACCCTTAGTCCGATCCCATGGCTTGCGCGCCGGCCTGGATGACCATCTTGACGGCATCGTTGCGACTGAGCGTCTTGAAGACCTCTTCGGCCATCCGCATCATGTCACCCACCATGAGAGTAGGACCGTTGGTGAGGTTGGCGAACGCCTCGTCGATGACGTCCTCGGCAGGTATGGCCCCTGGCGGAATATCGTCGAGGGAGGCGATCTGTCCTCGGCCGTGTTCGAGTTGCCGCAGTGCCGGGGTATCTGTCTTGCCCAGCAGCAGGCACAGCACATCGATGCCCTTGTCGTGCAGTTCGGCCCACAATCCTTCGGTGAAGACCATGTCGAAGGCCTTGGTGCCGCCGTAGGCGACCATATTCGGACCGCCGGCCAACGCCGCACCCGAGCTGAAGTTGACGATGCCGCCACGGCCACGTTCGACCATCTTGCCCGCGAAATGGTGACACAGCCGCATCAGGACCAAGCAGTTGCGTTGGAGCAATGCCTCGGCCACGGATACCGGATTGGCCAGAAACGGTTGGTACTTCGGGTCCGCGCCCGCGCAGTACACCAACATGCCGATCTCGAGATCCGCGGTCGCCTCGACGATGGTCTGCGCGGCGCCGGGACCGGTGAGGTCGACGGCGAGCGTCTTGGTCGCCGCGCCGGTGCGCTCGCCGATGCCCGCGGCCACCTCCAGCAGGACGTGTTCGCGGCGGGCGACCAGGACAACATTCACCCCTTCGCGCGCGATCCTCTCAGCGAAAAGAGCGCCGCAGCCGTCCGATGCCCCGACGACCAGCGCCCATGGCCCGTACTTGTCCGCGAACTCGCCCATGTCAGGCTCCCACCATGACGAGTCGGACGGAAGTGAACGTCCGCTTGCTGATTCGCCACCCGTCGGGGGTGCGCACCACTTCGTCGTCGTAATAGCCGATCGCATTCACCCCTGAGCCCTCCGGGCCGAGGATCAATGCGTCGACGTACGTCCGGGCCGTCGCAGCGTCACGGTCGACGGCGACCACCTGATTGCTCATGCGGTGCATCGTGTTGGCCGCGCCCTTGTGCGCAAGATCCATGAACTCGGTGATCTCCGCGGCGCCGGTCCAGTGACCGACCTCGCCATAATCCAGGTCGGCGTCTGCGGTGAAAACCGTTGACAGCAGCTCGTATTGCCGGCTGTCGATCGCCGTGGCATAGCGGATCGTCAGATCGACGATCTCTTCTCGGTCCGTCATGCGACGTCTCCGTTCGGGTGTATCACGATTCGAGGGGGCCCTTCAGATCGTCGAGCCTCGTCCAGTGCCTCGGGTACTTCGTCGAGCCCGATGATCCGACCGATGCTGGGCAAGGGGTCGAGCCGCCCCTCTGTCACGGCATCGAGGACGCCATACCAGTCCTGGGGCATGGGCCCACCTCCGAATTGCAGGGTCAGCCCGTTGCGCGTGGCTTCGGTGATGTCCAGTGTGTCGCCGGTGTACCAACCGCCGGCGCAATAGATGCGGCTGTAGAACTCCGCCTCCTTGACGATCTTGTCGATGAGACCGGGTGCGCCGACGCATTCGAATACGACCGCCGAACCTCCCAGATGTCGTTCGGCCCGCACTTCGCGGAATACCTCGAACACCGACCGTTCTGCCGGATCGACCAGGACGTGTGCGCCGAAGCTTGCCGCGGCGAGTTCGCGCCGCTCGGACTTGTAGTCGGACACGATGATCGGATTCATGCCGCGGGCCGACAGTGCCGCGACCGCGGATAGCCCGATGGCGCCCGCACCGATCACGATGGGTATCTCCCCCGCTTCCAGTCGCGATGCACGCACGTAGAACTCGCCGACGGCGAATGCGTCGACAACGGCGATGGCGTCGCTGGAAACGGACCCCTCGATGATCTTCGCCGTTGCCTCGGGCACGACCAGAAGCTCACCGAAGCTGCCCTGCGCCTCCGGGTGTTGCCCGATGATGCGAAGCCCTCCAGCGCCGCCATCGACCAACCGGACCGGCATGGACGTCACTCGGGAACCGACCGGAAAGGCATCGCTGCAGCCAGGCCCGTGGCCGACGACCTCTCCGACGAATTCGTGGCCCATCACGATGTCCCGGTCGGCGTCATACAACGATCGGCCGGTGGGATCGTCGATCGCAAGCTCCGGATGATCCATGAAATGGACGTCGGAGGCGCAGATCGCCGTGCTGAGCGTCTTCAGCAGCAGATCACCGGGACCAGGAACAGGATCGGCGGTCTCGCGGACTTCCAGTCGCCCACCCCTCAGCACCACTGCACGCAACGCCGTTCACATCCCATCGCGCCGCCGCCCTGTCAATTCTCGAATAATCGAGATATGGTTTTCGATATTCTGAGATGACCGTAGAAGGCTGTCACCGAGGAGTCAAGGTTGCGGGGAGCGAATTCGGCGCCGACCGAGAGAGTGCTCGACGTGGTCGAGTTGCTCAGCCTGCCCGGCAACCAACGGATGCGGTTCTCCGATGTGGTTCGCGAACTCGCCCTCTCCCAAGCCACCACACACGCGATTCTCAAGACGTTGACCGAACGCGGTTGGGTCGAGCGAGATTCCGCTGCGAAGACTTTCAGTCTCGGCCCGGCACTGTCGCTCATCGCCGCCCGACTGGACGACGCACGTCCCGTCTCTCACCTTGCGCGCGAGGCCGCGCGGCGTCTCGCCGCCACAGTCGACGTGCCCGCCTCGGTCATCGAACGCACCGGGGACGACATCGTCATCACGGCATTCGAACAACCGAAAGGAACCACGATTGCCACGGCGCCGAACGAACGCATTCCCTATACCGCGCCCTTCGGCGTCGCGTTCGCGGCATGGGACACCCCGGACGCCCAGCACGCGTGGATTCAGCGTGCGGCGGCGGGCGACGCGGCGCTCAGCCAACAGTTGTACGACGTTCTCGCGCAGACCCGTGCCCGCGGCTACGACATCGACTGGATGACTCCCGCACTCGCGCAGGCGGCCCATGCCATCGGGTCGCTGTCCGAGCATGCACTCCCGGTGAACATGCGATCGATCATCGATCAGTTGCGCGCCGAGTTCACCTCCGCGGCCCTGACGACGGACGACGGCACGCGCACGCCGCGTCCCGTCGCTACGATCTCCGCACCGGTCCTCGACAAGGCGGACCACATTGCCCTGGTCATCGGAATCCACCCCGTGCGTCCGATGTCGATGGCGGAAATCCGCTCGGCGGCACAACCTCTGCTGCATGAGATCGCGCAGCTCACCGAAGCGGCGCAGACCTGAACTCAGAGCTTGCGCACTCCCCTGGCGACCCTGACGAACGGCAGTGTGGTGGCGGCACTCTTGCGCAGACTCGGCTGAATGGCACCGGCATTGCCCAATACGACATGGCGCATCCCGTGATCGCGGAACTCGGCGAGCTGATCGATCACCTCCGCAGGGGTGCCGACCGCGAACAGCTCCTCCAACAACGAACGCGGCACCTTTGCCGCGTATCGCAACGCCGTGGGCTCGTCGATCAGTTGCGGTATGAGATCCTGCACGCCGCTGAAGTCGGCACCCAGCGGATGTTCGGCCCCGTGCCGCGCCCAGTCGGCCGCAGGTGAATTCAGCGTGAAGATCTTTGCGATGTCGGAGCCCAGGACTTCGTCGATCTCGTCGCGTGAGTCACTGGTGACGATGAATCTGATCAGAGCCGGTGTGATGGCCATCGGGTCGCGCCCAGCGTCGGACGCGGCGGCGCGCACCGCGTTAAGATCGGCGCCGTACTGCGTCGCCCGTGTCGTGCCAGGAAACCATCCGTCGGCGAATCTGCCTGTGGCCCGCAGCATCCGGGGCCCGTGGGCGGCGATCCAGATCTCCGGGTACTTACCCCGGTAGGGCGGAAGCGCGAAGGGCGCGTTGTGCAAGGGAAAGTACGGTGAATCGCGAGTGACGAGCTCGCCGTGGCCGTCCCACAAGGCACGAATCGTCGCCACTGCTTCCTCGAACCTGGCCACCGGCCGCGACCAGTCCACACCGTAGGGCGCATTGCTTTCCCGCTCTCCGGTACCGATGCCGAGCACCGCCCTGCCGCGTGTCAGAAGGTGCAACGAGGCGGCAGCCTGGGCGGTGACCGCCGGGTTGCGGCGTCCGGTGTCGGTGACCGCTACCCCGAACCGCATCTTGCGCGCGCGACTCTTGGCCGCGACGTAGCCGAGCATCGTCCACGGCTCGAGGTGCGCGTCCATCTGCGGAATGATGCGGGCTGCGCCGACGAACTTCGGTTTCCACATCGATGGCGGTAGAACGGAATTGAGATGATCGGCCACCCAGAACGAGTCGGCACCACAGGCCAGTCCAGTCAGATAGTCGGCCCGCACCAACGGCTTCGGCCCGAAGCGGGAATTGATGGTGTTGTGCATGACCCCGACACTGATTCGCGCCATCGCGATGCTCCCGCCTGCCCTCGGCGCGCAGTAGCCGATCGGCAACCGCAAAGTAGCCGATCGGCAACCATCCGGTCAAGGGTGCAGCCGCTACAGCACGCCGTTCATCGTGACCCGGCCATGTGCAGGGCCGCACGGTGGCTGAACAACAGCGACGCCCCGATCGGGTTTCCGCCGCCCGGGTAGGTCTCACCCGACACTGCGGCCATCGTGTTCCCTGCCGCGTAGAGGCCGGGGATCGGCCGGCCCTCGGCATCCAGCACCCGCGCGTCGGCGTCCGTCCGCAGTCCGCCCTTGGTACCGAGATCCGACGTACCGAACGCCGCGGCACGGAACGGCGGCGTGTCGATGGGCACTAGGGGCGAGCCGCCGCCGGTGAACGCCCGGTCGAAGGACTCCCGGCCGCGGCCGAAGTCGTCGTCCTCACCGCGTTCGGCGAATTCGTTGAAACGACGGACGGTTTCGACGAGATTCGCTTCGCCGACGTCGATCTTGCGCGCGAGTTCCTCCACCGTGTCGGCCTGCACCCACAGCCCGGCGGACTCGTACTCGCTCGTTGGCGAGAAAGACACGTTGGTCGCCATGACCGGCGGCTGTTCACCGGCGCGGCTGTCATAGACCATCCAGTACGGCGTGCCGACGGACCCGTCGCCCATCGCGCGCAGGATCTCGCGGCCCAGCCGGTCGTAGGCCGCCGACTCGTTGACGAATCGGCGCCCCTCCTTGTCGACGAAAATCCCGCCGGTGAAACACAACGCGAACGCCGCCCGGCCGTCGGGATGGATCAGACCGGGCGACCACCAGGCC
>CAZOIX010000256.1:5447-6112 GCA_964579685.1 uncultured Mycobacterium sp. | reverse complement strand
GACACCATCCAGCGGGCGTCCGACATCGAGTTCGGGCAGTACCTGACCGAGGCGGTGTGTGAGCCGCTCGGCATGGCGGACACCACCCTGCGGGGCGGCGTCACGGCCGCAGGTTTCGGCGCGGTGTCGACGGTCGCCGACCTGTTGAGGTTCGCCGGCGACCTGCTGCGGCCGTCGACGGTCTCGGCGCAGATGCACGCCGAGGCCACCGAGGTGCAGTTTCCGGGGCTGTCCGGGGTGCTGCCCGGCTTCGGGACACAGCGGCCCAACGACTGGGGCCTGGGGTTCGAGATCAGGAACGGTAAGTCGCCGCACTGGACGGGCGAGGCCAATTCGGGCGCCACCTACGGGCATTTTGGCCAGTCAGGGACATTTCTGTGGGTCGACCCCCGGGCCGATTTGGCGCTCGTCGTGCTCACCGATCGCGATTTCGGCGACTGGGCGTATTCACGCTGGCCGGCACTCTCTGACGGCATTCTGAGAGAATTCGGCGCAGACTAGCGCAACAGGGGCCTCACAGGGCACAATAGACACGCACGACACAGCTGTAATTCGGAACCACCAGGTCGCTTGGGGAAGACGTCCCTCGTGGAGCCGAAGGAGCAGCAAATGCGTGCATCGAACCAATTCGCCGACGCGGCGTCGGGCGTGGTGTACATCCATGC
>CAZOIX010000256.1:0-5437 GCA_964579685.1 uncultured Mycobacterium sp. | reverse complement strand
CATCCATGCTTCTCCCGCGGCGGTGGCCCCTCATGTCGAGTGGGCGTTGTCATCGGCACTCTCGGCACGGGCAAACCTGAAGTGGACCCCGCAGCCGGCGATGCCGGGCCAACTTCGCGCCGTCACCCACTGGATCGGCCCGGTGGGCACGGGCGCCGCCCTGGCCAACGCCCTGCGGTCGTGGTCGGTGCTGCGCTTCGAGGTGACCGAGGACCCCAGCGCCGGCGTCGACGGTCACCGCTGGTGCCACACCCCGCAACTGGGGATGTGGAGCGGCGCGATGAGCGCCAACGGCGATGTGATGGTCGGGGAGATGAGGCTGCGGACGTTGATGGCGTCGGGAGCCGACACGCTGGCTGCCGAGTTGGACTCGGTGCTGGGCACCGCATGGGACGAGGCGCTGGAGCCGTACCGCGACGGCGGGGACACCGCCGAGGTGAGCTGGCTCGCCCGCGGAGTGGGGTAGGTCTATTCACGAGCTGGGCCCCCGCGCCAGCCGAGCAGACGCATAACTGCCCTTTTCGTCGTGAAAATGGGCACTTTTGCGTCTGCTCGCGCCAAGAAGGCGGGAGACTGTCGGCATCTCCGTAGGAGGCGACATGCTCACGATCCGTCTGGTCACCACGGCCGCCTTCGCAGCGGGCACACTGCTCACCGCTGCATCCGCATCGGCGTCACCGGCCACCGACGCCCTGTTCGGCGCACTGAACGGGCTGGGATACCCGATCACGCCGGACGAGGCGGTCTTGGCGGGCGATCTGGCCTGCGATTCGGCCACCAGCGGCCTCGCCCGCGATCTGATCGCGCAGCAGGTCACCGACAAGACCGGGTTGGATCCCGCCCAGTCGAACACGTTTGTCGGGATCGCGATCGCGGTCTATTGCCCGCTGCGGTGATCGGCTGATCGCAGGATCTTCAACGCGCCCGGTACCGCCGATACCTCGACGGGCAGCGGGCAGGCGAACTCGCCGTCGGCGTAGGCGTTGATGCCCGGTGAGTCAACGGTGATCGTGCGGGCACGTTCGGTGCGCACCTCGTCGAGATCGACGTGCGTGCCCTTGAACACGGTGGGGAACAAGCGGATCAACTTCGTGCGCGATGCCGATGACACCATCGTGACGTCGAGAAGACCGTCGGTGGGATCGGCGTCCGGACAGATCAGCATGCCTCCGCCATAGCTCTTGGTGTTGCCGAAGGCGGCCAGCGTCAATTCGGTGTCCAGTTCGCGTCCGTCGAACGTCAGGCTGAAGGGCAGCAGCCGCAACTTGGACAGCTCGGCGACCATCGCGACGTTGTACCGCATCCGGCCGTGCGGCCACCGCATCCGGTTGGTCCGGTCGGTCACCAGCGAGTCGAAACCCGCCGCCATCACGGTGCCGAACCACTTCTGCGAGCCATCGATCGCGGTGATCCGGCCAAGGTCGACGGTCGTCACACTGCCGTCGACGATGATGTCGGCGGCGGCCTCGGGATCCTTTGCCGGAATACCGAATTCACGCGCGTGGTCGTTGCCGGTGCCCGACGGGATGATGCCGAGCGGTATGTCGGTTTGGGCGAGCACCTGCAGCGCGAGCGAGATGATGCCGTCACCGCCGACGACGACCAGCGCATCCATACCGCGCTCGAGGGCGCCCTCGACGAGCCGTCGCGCGTGTTCGGCGTCGGTACCCGCGATGGCGACGACGTCGATACCGCGTTTGTGCAACTGCGTCACGGCGCGTTCGGCTGCGTGTGGTGCACTGCCGTGCCCCGATGCCGGGTTGGTCAGCATCGTCACGCGGCCGATCGTCATGGAATCAGCTTGCCGGGGTTGAGGATTCCCGCGGGGTCGAGTGTGTCCTTCACGGCCTGCAGCACTGCGACGCCCAGGTCGCCGACCTCGGCACGCATCCACGGGCGGTGGTCGGCGCCGACGGCGTGGTGGTGGGTGATGGTGGCACCTGTGCGCATCATCGCCTCCGACGCGGCGGTCTTGGCCTTGTGCCACTGTTCGATGGGATTTCCCCGCTGGCCGGCGACAACGGTGAAGTACAACGAGGCTCCGGTCGGATACACATGCGAAATGTGGCACAGCACCAGGGCCGGTGTGCCCGATTCACTCAGAGACTTCGTCAGCGCCTCGGTGACCGCCACCTTGACCGCGGGCACGTTCGACCAATTCGTGGCGGTCTCCAGCGTCTCGCACAGCGCACCCGCGGCGAGCAACGAATCGCGGAGGTAGGGCGCGTTGAACCGGCCGTGCTCCCAGGCGCGGGCAGGATCCTCGCCCAGCGACGTGCCGCCGGCGGACTGCAGCACGGCCCGCGTCTCGGCTTGCCGGCTTTCGACGTGGGCCGCGGTGCCCTCGAATGCGGTGATCGCCAGGCAGCCGCCGGTGATCTGCGCTTCGCCGATGCTTTCGGTGGTGGCCAGGTTCACCCCGGTCTCCGCTTCGTCGGACAACCGGATGACCGTCGGCCCGGTGCCCGTCTGCACGACGGCGCGTAGCGCGTCGGCGCCGGTCGCGAAGTCGGGAAACGACCACGCCTCGTAGCGGGTGGCCGTCGGCACCGGGTGCACCTTGACCCGCACCCGGGTGATCACCCCGAACACGCCCTCCGAACCGATCATCAACTGACGTAGGTCAGGACCGGCGGCCGATTCCGGGGCACGACCGAGATCCAGGACACCCGCCGGGGTGACGGTACGCAGCCCACGCACCATGTCGTTGAACCGGCCGTATCCCGCCGAGTCCTGACCCGACGACCGGGTGGCGGCGAACCCGCCGATGGTCGCGAACTGGAAACTCTGCGGGAAGTGGCCGAGGGAGTAGCCACGTTCGCCGAGCAGCCGTTCGGCGTCCGGGCCGGTGAGTCCCGCGCCGAGCTCGGCTTCGCCGGAGATCTCGTCGAGCGAGTGCAGCGCGGTCAGCCTGCGCAGGTCCAGCGAGACCACGGCGCCGAAGTCGCCACGGATCGGATCCAGACCGCCGACCACGCTGGTTCCGCCGCCGAACGGGACGATCGCGATCCGGTGCTCGGAGCAGTACCGCAGAATCGCGGCGATCTCGTCGTCATCGGCGGGCAGTAGCACGGCGTCGGGAGCGTCCTGGATGCCGGAGTCCTTGCGGCGCAACAGGTCCAGGGTCGACTTCCCGCCGGCCCGCAACAAGCGGCCCCGATCGTCGACGCGGCAGTAGTCGGCACCGACGATCTTCGCCAGGCCGTCGCGGTCGCCGTCCGACAGTTGCGACGGACGAAGCTTGACGTCGTCGGCCTCGAGTTCGGCGGCGGCCGCGCCGTCGACGCCGAGGGCCTGCTTCAGCAGGGCCCGTATCCCGTCGGACAGCGGCTTGGCCGCCGCGGGATCGCCCCAGGCGTTCCACTTCATCGGGGGCAGCAGTGCGCTCTGGTGGTCATCCGGATGCGTCATGCGTTACAGTATTACATATGCTGTCAATCAGTAACGACGAGCCAACGATCGGGGACCGGATCCTCGCGGCCGCCGCCGACTGTGTGTTGGCCTTCGGCGTGGACCGGGTGACGTTGGCCGAGATCGCGCGCCGCGCAGGCGTCAGCAGGCCGACGGTCTATCGACGCTGGTCAGATACCCGGTCGGTGCTGGCCGCGCTGCTGACATCGCGGGTCATCGGGGTGCTCGACGATGTGCCGAGTCGCGCTATCGGCCGCGAGGCACTGGTGGAGCGCATCGTGACGGTCGCGCAGCGGTTGCGCCGCGACGACGTGGTGATGTCGGTACTGCGCAGCGCGCCCGATCTGGCGATGATCTACATCGCCGAACGGATGGGCACCAGCCAGCAGGTGCTTCTCGATGCGGTTGCCGCCGATATCAAGCTCGCCCAGGAACAGGGCAGCGTCCGCCTCGGTGATCCACGCGAGCTCGCCGCGATGTGCCTACTGATCACCCAGTCGACCATCCAGTCCGGGCAGATCGTCGCGCCGATCCTCGATGCCGACGCGCTCGCCGTCGAACTCGCCATCTCACTGAACGGATACCTGAAACCTTGACGTCCTCGACCGCACTCAACGATGCCCGCCGTGCCGCCGAACTCGCGGCGCTGGCCGACGGCGGGACGGTGGACGTCATCGTGATCGGCGGCGGGATCACCGGAGCTGGAATCGCCTTGGATGCCGCCACGCGCGGGCTGAGCGTTGCGCTGGTGGAGAAGCACGACCTGGCCTTCGGCACGAGCCGATGGAGCAGCAAGCTGGTGCACGGCGGACTGCGATACCTCGCGACGGGCAATGTCGGCATCGCCAGGCGCAGCGCGGTCGAACGCGGAATCCTGATGACGCGCAACGCCCCTCACCTCGTCAGCGCCATGCCTCAGCTGGTCCCGCTGCTGCCGTCGATGAACACCGCCTCGCGAGCGCTGGTGCGGTTCGGTTTCGCGGCCGGCGACGGGCTGCGCAGGTTCGCAGGCACCTCGTCGTCGGTATTGCCGCGCTCTCGGCGGATCGATGCCGACCGCGCGGTCGACCTCGCCCCCACCGTCCGCCGCGACGGGCTGGCCGGTGCGTTTCTGGCCTTCGACGGCCAGTTGATCGACGATGCGCGCTTGGTCACCGCCGTGGCCCGCACCGCCGCACAGCACGGCGCGACGATTCTGACACGTGTTGCGGCGTCGAAGGCGACGGGCACCTCGGTGACGCTGACGGATCAGCGATCCGGGGAGTCGTTCGCGGTGTCCGCCCGTGCGGTCGTCAACGCCAGCGGCGTGTGGGCGGGGCAGGTGGATCCCTCGATCCGCCTACGGCCCAGTCGCGGAACTCATCTGGTGTTCGACGCCGCCGCATTCGGGAATCCGGTCGCCGCGCTGACGATCCCGATCCCGGGGGAGATCAACCGCTTCGTGTTCGCGATGCCCGAACAATTGGGTCGCGTCTATCTGGGGCTCACCGACGAGGACGCGCCCGGCCCCATACCCGATGTGCCGCAACCCACTGAAGAGGAGACGGCGTTCCTGTTGGACACGGTCAACACGGCGCTGGACGTCGCGCTCGGCCCCGACGATGTGATCGGGGCCTACGCAGGGCTGCGACCGTTGATCGACGCGGGAGAGGGTCGCACGGCAGACGTGTCGCGCGAGCATCGTGTCGTCGAGTCACCGTCCGGGGTGATGAGTGTCATCGGTGGCAAGCTGACCGAATACCGTTATATGGCAGAAGATGTGCTCGACCGAACGGTCGCGCTGCGGGGCCTGACCGCCGCCGCGTGTCGCACCCGGAATCTGCCATTGGTGGGTGCACCGTCGAATCCCGTGGCGACACTGCGTTCGCCGACCGAGTTGCCCGGGTCGTTGGTGGCCCGCTACGGCGCGGAAGCGCCGAATGTGATCGCCGCCGCGGGCTGCGATCGGCCCACCGAACCGGTCGCCGACGGGATCGACGTGATCCGTGCGGAATTCGAGTCCGCCCGCACCCATGAAGGCGCGGCG
>CAZOIX010000255.1:1502-6123 GCA_964579685.1 uncultured Mycobacterium sp. | reverse complement strand
GCGATGGCCCGTTCGATCAGCACGTAGGTGATCAGCGCCCCCGTGGCGATCTGTCCCTCGGGGCGCAGCCCGTTGTTGAACGGCATCCAGGCGGCCAGCAGAACCAGGCCCGCCGCCCATACCGCCGCCCGGCTCGACGACACCGCGGGACCGAGCCGTGGCAGCACCTCGCGGGACAGCAGGACCCAGCAGACGATTCCGCACACCAGGTCGGGCAGCCGGATCCAGATACTCGTGTCGCTGACACTGGTCATCAGCGCCAGCAGGTTGTAGTACCAGCCGAACGGATCCTCGGGACTGCCGAACCACCGGAAGTAGTTCGACATGTAACCGGCATGGCCCGCGATGCGTGCCATCTGCAGCTGATAGCCGTCGTCGGAGGAATTGGCACCGATGATGTGCCACAGCAGGAATCCGCCGACCACCACCACGTCGGTGGAGCTGAATGTTCGCCACCGCGAGGGAATGACGCGCCGCATTCTCCGGCCGTCGACCTGGTCCAACCGCCACAGTGCGACCAGCGCGATGACCGTGGCGACCATCGCGAGCACCATGGCCGAGAGCTTCAAAGCCGTTGGCTTGGTGGTGAACCGGGTGTCGATCACCGCCGACACCGACAGTCCGGGTGGCGCCGGACCGGTCAGGTCGGTGAACACGCCGACGATCTGCGGCCGCAGGTTGGGATCGGGGAAACCGGTGTACTGCTCGGAGCCGTCGGGTTTACGCAGCCCGACGAACGTCGCGAAGGTGCCCGCCTCCGAGGAGGTGATCTCGATGCGCTGACAGTCGGGAGATTCCACGCGGGAGCGGGGCACGCTGGCGACCACGACGTTGCGATCGGTGATGTCGACCCGCTGCGGTGTGACGGTGACGAACAACGACTGCAGCGCGGCCTGCTTGCCGTTCTTGGGTGCGGTGCCGAGCACCATCCCGCCCGACGGCGGCATCGACCGGATGACCTCGCACGGCACCGTCGCCGTCATCGACACCGGGGTCAGCGAGATCAATGGCGACGTCACGTTGGTGAGCTGCCCGTCCTGAGGCCAATTCAACGTCGCGGTGGTCTGTACCACCGGAAGCAGCGGTGTGGCGACCGACAGCACGAAGCCGATGAGCCCCGCGATCGTCGCCACCCAACGCGCGACCTTGATGTCGGTCATGGCCCCGGTCATGGCAGCGCCCTGATCGGTCCGTTGCGGCTCCACCCGAAGACCTGCATCGTGCCCTGCTCGATGTTCGCGTTGGGCGCCCGCGACGCAGGCACCACCCGGTCGTAGCGCTCGATCGAACCCCAGTCGCGATACCAGTCGTCACGTAGATAGCTCGGTACGGCCGTCGTGCGCAGCAGCGCCTGGATGAACAGGAACGGCCCACCGTCCTGTGCGGACTGCCACATGTTGGATGACGACACGATCTGCTTGAAGTTCGGCATGATCCGGTACTCCGGCAACTCGGCGACACCAAGGTGTTCGGAGAACGGCCGCTGACAGGGGAAGTTCGCCGCCGTCGCGATGTCCAGCATCACCGGCGTCTGCGATCCCAGGAGTTGCTGCGCGGTCTCGAGCACCGGCACCCGCGGCGGGGTGAAGGCGAACCACTGGTCGTCCGACAGGTTCGGATCGTCGGCCACGATACGCGCGACATTGGCCTCCGGCGGGGCCCACGCCAACGGGAAACGCAAGTTGCGCCAAGCCTTCTGGGGGAAGATGTCGATGGGTTGCACCTCGCCGAGCGCCTGGTAGGTGCCGTCGGGTGAGTGCACACCCCACTGCAGTTTCAGCGACTGCCCGTAGTTGAAGGAGCCGTCCTCTTCGTAGTACCAGATGGCGCCCGCGGCGGCGACCGTCACCAACGGCCGGTCCGGTGTCCGCGGCGGCAGTTGATACCACGCCGACGTGACCTTGGCCGCAACGGTGTTCTCGTCGTAGCTGCCCATCACCGGGGTCCGTTGGGGGTCGAGGCCGAACGGCAGGAAGACGTTGGATCCGTTGACGCCCACCGGCCCGTAGCCGCCGCCGGTGCCTGCCGCGTAGCCGATGCCGACATTCGGCTCGTTGGGCGATCCGTCGGAGTTCACCAGGCCGGGGTTGGCGGTGACGGGCTCGGCGGGTTCCAGGGTGTCGCTGACGCCATTGGGTGTGAAACCGACCGGATCCTCCCCGCCGAGCGGACCGTACTCGCCGACGCGCTGGCCCGGAACCGGTTGCAGCATACCGGCGTTGGTGTCCGGCTCGACCAGGACGTCGTCGGCCATCGCGCAGCTTGTCTGGGACAACCCGGACATCAGCGCCGCGGCGTTGGCCTTCGCCGTGGTGTACACCGGATAGCGTTGCGCGGCACCCTTGGCCAGCGAACCGACCTCGAGCACGACCATGATGACGGCGACCACCAGCAGCGGCGTCGACGCCAGGGCGCGGTTGCGGCGGGTGTCGGCGACCTCGGTGTGCCCGGCGTAGTCCATCCGGAAGTGCAGCCATCCGGCGAGCAGTCCGGTCAGGATGGCCAGCACCAGGAAGATCGTCAGGACCGGGAACCCGGCGATCACCGGCTGCTTGTCGAACCACGGCACCCCATAGTTACCGACGTAGAACCAGCCGTTGATACCCGATGTGGCCCAAGCCAATACGAACAACAGTGCGGTCACGTACAGCGCGAGGTTACGTCGGCTGTGCAGCCCGACCCTGGCGAACGAGAACGCGGTCACCGCGCCGAGCGCACCCGCGAGGGCGGCGAACGCGCCGAATTGCACGGCCCACTTCGTCGGTGTGAAGGTCAGCAGCAACAGACCGATGGCGGTTGTGCCGATCAGCCGCCACACCGGCCCGCGCGCCATGCCGGGCACGACGCTCCTGCGCAACAGCACCGTCAGCATGCCGAACAAGCACAGCAGAAGCACCAGCACGGCGAACCGCCGGGTCAGTGACGAATCGACACTGTCCTCGACGGTGAGGAAGTAGTAGCGCAGGAAATCCTGGTACCAGGCGATCGTCGGACCCACGACGTACTTGATGCGCGCCGATTCGGCGACGGTGGCCAGGGTCTGGTCGCGGAACACGATGACGAAGAGCAGCGCCGCCGAGGACGCCAGGGTGGCCAGCGGTGCCACCAACCCGTCGACCGCACGCCGGCTGCGGATGATTCGTGCCACGGCGCGGGCACCGACGAGCAGCGGCGCCACCGCGATCAGGCCCTGCGGCGCCAGCGTGACCGAGAACGCCGCCACCACGATGGCGACCGCGTACGGCAGCACCCGCCGGGTGCCGATCGCGTATTCGACGAGCGCCCAGGCGGCGATCAGGCCGAACGCGATCAGGGGTTCGGGCCGCAGACCGTTGTTGAACGGCAGCCATGCCGCCAGGAAGACCGCCCCCGCCGTCCAGACCGTCACACTGCTCGTCGCGAGGCGCCGGCCCAGCCGGGGCAGCACCCAGCGGCTCACGATCAGCCAGGCGCCGATTCCGGCGAGGGTGGCCGGGATGCGCATCCACACGCTGGCCGTGCTGATCGATGCGAGATGGGCGAGCACCGACTGATACCAGTCGAAGGGCGCCTCGCTGGTCCCGAAGTAGCGGTAGTAGTTCGCCGTGTAGCCGGCGTCCGCGGAGACCCGGGCGATGGTCAGGTTGTAGCCGTCGTCCGAGGACAGGGCCCCGATGACGTGCCACAGCAGCAGCGTCCCGACGACCCCGACGTCTGCGAGCCACGTGGCCCACCCGACCCGCCAGAGACGTCGCCACGCGTGGGCGACGCGGCGAGTGCTTCGGCGGTCCAGCACGGCCATCGCCACCATCGAGGCGATCACGGCAGCCACTCCGAGGGCCATCGCGGCCAGCTTGACCGGTGTCGGTGATGTGATGAACCGGGTGTCGATGTCGATGCGTCCCGACAGACCGGTTTGCGCCGCCACCTTCAGATCGGTGAACACACCCGCAACCTGGGGCTTCTTCTCCGCGGAGAGGGTGCCCGTCGCACCGGGGATGCCGATGAAGTCGGCGCCGACCTCGCCCGGGTTGGCCCACAGATGCAGCGTGCTGCAGGCGCCGGCCTCCACGACGGGCCGGGGTGCGACGGCGGCGACGGAGTCGCGGACCGCCACCACCACGACGTCGGCGGTGGCGCGCACGAACAGCCCGTTGCGGCTGGCGTCGATACCGCCCGGCGGCACCGTCGACACCACCAGACCGCCCGTTTCGGGCAGGGTGGCGATGGCCTGGCAGGGGATCGAGATGTCGAGAGCCAGCGGCGCGCCCGACACCAGGGGCGCGGTGATGTCGGTGATCAGGCCGTCGGGCCCGGAGGCCTGTGGCCACAGGATGGTGGCCGTGGTCTGCTGAACCGGCAGCAGCGGAACCAGACCGCACAGCAGCAGCCCCGCGATGCCTGCGACGACGGCGACAAGGCGGGCGAACCGATGGGTCCGCTCGTCCAGACCGTCTTCGGAGTCGCGTGGCACGAGGCCCGATGGTATGCGACGCAGATGGGCGCGCCGACTATGCAGGGCCGCGTCACTACCCACGAGTGTGAACGTGGCGACGAAAACCGGCCGCGAGCGTCGTGAGATGCACAGTCGGCGGCACTAGGACAGCCGCAGCGGCGCCGGGCTCCACCATCCGCTGCGCGT
>CAZOIX010000255.1:0-1492 GCA_964579685.1 uncultured Mycobacterium sp. | reverse complement strand
GGGGTGAGCTGCTGTAGCGCACCCCAGTCGCGGAACCAGTCGTCCTTGAGGTAGCTCGGCACCGTCGTCGCGCGCACCAGCAGCTCGGTGATGCCCAGCGGACCGCCGCCGAGGTAGTCCATCACCGGCGAATTGGCCTCGGCGCCGAACCGGTCGGGCAGGATCCGCCACTTGGGCACCTCGGTGACGCCGTACTGGTGGCCGAACGGGCGCTGGCACGGGAACGCGAGTCCCACCAGCCAGTCCAGCAGTACCGGATCCTGGGTGCCGACGACGTCCTGCAGGGTGCGCAGTTGCGGGATGCGCGGCGGGGTGAGCGCTATCCAGTGCTGCGGGTTGAGATCGTCGTCGGTGGCGACGAGCCGGACCTGGGTGGCGTCGGCGGGGATGGAGGCCATCGGCACGCGCAGGTTGCGCCACGCGGGCGCGGCGCCGACGTCGGCGAACCCGGCACTTCCCCCATGCTCACCCTCGGCGGCCTGGGCATCGTCGGCCCACTGCAGCATCACCTCGCCCGGGTCGAAGCGTCCGGCGGCGGCGACCACGAGCAGCGGGCCGCTCTGATCGCGCGGCGGCAGCCGATACCACCCCGAGCGCAATGCCGCGGGCTGCTGGGTACCGCTGCGCCAGCTGCCCAGCACCGGCGTGGTCGCCGGGTCGAGGCCGTACGGCAGGCGGGCCCGTGAACCGTTGACACCCGCGGCGGCGGTGGTGCCACCCTCGGTGCCCGCCTCCCCCGCGGTCTCCTCCCCCTCGGGGGTGTCGGCGAAGTTGGTAGCGGTCCCGGGCCCGTTCGTCACCTCGTCGGCCGACACGTCGGACGGGATTCCGTTGGGCCCGAAGCCTTCTGCAGTCACGGCGCCGAGCGCGTCGGCGACCGGCGCATCGACGGGCTTCAGCATGGCGGCGTTGGGATCCTGTTCGACGAGCACGTCCTCGGCCATCCCGCAGGTCTTGCCGGTCACCGCGCCGAGGTTGGACCGGCCGACACTCCAGGCCGGATACTGGTCGATCATCGCCAGCGTCAGCGACAGCACCTCGAAGAGAACGAGCACCCACGTCGCAATCGCCAACGGCGCCTGGGCAATACGCCGGACGCGGGTCGGCGGTCCCGGCGGCGACACGTCGCGTCCGGAGAAGTGGAACCACGCCGCAACCAGCAGCGCGACCATCGAAAGTCCGAGCAACATCGTGGTGAAGCCGAACTTCCACTCCGGGAACTCGTTGCTCCATGGCACGCCGAAGTTGGAGACATACCACCAGCCGTTGACGGTCGCGAACGACAGCGCCATCACGAACAGCACCGCGGCGGCGAACACCGAGCGGTTGCGGCGCGAGCGCATCGCGACCGCGGTGACCGCGACGGCCGCCAACGCGCCCAGCGATCCGGCCAGCCCGGCGAACACCCCGAAATGGTGGGTCCACTTGGTCGGGGTGAACATCAGTGCCAGGAACGAGATGACCGTGATGCCGATGATGCGCCGGCTGGGTC
>CAZOIX010000254.1:0-6127 GCA_964579685.1 uncultured Mycobacterium sp. | reverse complement strand
GAGAAGGTCAGCGTCCTGTACCAGACCCCGTCGGCGGCAGGAATGCTGTCACCGGAGGGGCTGGAGAAGACGACCCTGGTGGTGGCCGGTGAGGCCTGCCCGACCGAATTGGTGGATCGTTGGGGTGCCGGGCGGAAGATGATCAACGCCTACGGCCCCACCGAAACCACCATCTACGCGGCGATCAGCGCGCCGTTGGTGCCCGGTGCGAACGTTGCGCCGATCGGTACGCCGGTATCCGGCGGCGCGACCTTCGTCCTGGACGAATGGCTGCGGCCCGTGGCCGCCGGCGTGGTGGGTGAGCTCTATCTGGCCGGCCGCGGCGTCGGTGTCGGCTATGTCCACCGGTCCGGGTTGAGCGCGTCGCGGTTCGTGGCGTGCCCGTTCGGAGCGCCAGGTGGGCGGATGTATCGCACCGGCGATCTGGTGCGGTGGGGCGAGGACGGTCAGCTGCAGTACCTGGGCCGCGTCGACGATCAGGTCAAGATCCGTGGTTACCGCATCGAACTCGGTGAGATCCAGGCCGCCCTCGCCGAGCTCGAAGGTGTGGATCAGGCCGCCGTGATCGCCCGCGAGGACCGCCCCGGCGACAAGCGTCTGGTGGGTTATGTCACCGGCACAGCCGAGTCCGCCGAGGCGCGTCGCATGCTGGCCAAGCGGCTGCCCAGTTACATGGTGCCCGCGGCCATCGTGGTGTTGGAGACGCTGCCGTTGACGGTGAACGGCAAGCTCGACAGGCGCGCCCTGCCTGCGCCCGAGTACCAGAGTGCTCAGCGCTACCGCGCCCCGTCGAACGCGATCGAGGAGATTCTGGCCGGCATCTTCGCTCAGGTGCTGGGTGTGGACCGGGTCGGGGTCGATGACTCCTTCTTCGACCTCGGTGGTGACTCGATCTCGGCGATGCGGGTGATCGCCGCGGTCAACACCGGGCTCGATGCCCTGCTCGCCGTGCGCACGTTGTTCGAGTCGCCGACGGTCAGTGGCCTGTCCCACCGGTGGGACAGCGGTGCGGCGGCCGCTGCGCACGGACCCAGTTTCGCCGCGGTGCACGGCAGTGATGTCACCGAGGTGTATGCCCGCGATCTCACGCTGGACAAATTCCTCGATCCGACGCTGCTGGCCGGCGCGCCGACGCTGCCCGGCCCCAGCGCCGAGGTGCGGACCGTGCTCCTGACCGGTGCGACCGGCTTCCTGGGCCGGTACCTGGTGCTGCAACTGCTGGAGCAGATGGAGGAGGTCGACGGCACGCTGATCTGCCTGGTGCGGGCCAAGTCCGACGAGGACGCGCGCAGGCGTCTGGAGAAGACCTTCGACAGCGGCGACCCGGACCTGCTGCGGCATTTCCAGGAACTGGCGGCTGACCGGCTGCAGGTCGTCGCCGGCGACAAGGGCGACGCCGACCTGGGCCTGGACCCCGAGGCCTGGCAGCGGCTGGCCGACAGCGTCGATCTGATCATCGACTCCGCGGCCTTCGTCAACAGCGTCCTGCCGTACAACGAACTGTTCGGCCCGAACGTGGTGGGTACCGCCGAGCTGATCCGGTTGGCGTTGACCACCAGGCTCAAGCCGTACGCCTTCGTGTCGACCTCAGACGTGGGTCGCCAGATCGAGCCGTCGGCGTTCACCGAAGAAGCCGATATCCGCGAGATCAGCGCTACCCGCAGTGTCGACGGCAGCTACGCCAACGGCTACGGCAACAGCAAGTGGGCTGGTGAGGTACTGCTGCGTGAGGCCCACGATCTGTGCGGGCTTCCGGTCGCGGTGTTCCGTTCGGGCATGATCATGACCGACGCCCGGTATGCGGGTCAGCTCAATGTGGCCGACACTGTAACCAGGATGGTGTTCAGTGTGGTGGCCACGGGCGTGGCGCCGGCGTCGTTCTATCAGCTCGACGCCGACGGCAATCGCCAGCGCGCGCACTTCGACGGGCTGCCGGTCGACTTCGTCGCCGAGGCTGTCGCCACACTGGGTACGCAGCTGGTCGACGGGTTCGACACCTACCACGTGATGAATCCGCATGACGACGGCATCGGTATCGACGAGTACGTCGACTGGTTGATCGAGGCCGGCTATCCGATCGAGCGGATCGCCGACTTCGGTGAGTGGTTGACGCGGTTCGAGACCGGCCTGCGTGCGCTATCCGACGAACAGCGCCAGCAGTCGGTGCTGCAGATGCTGCTGTTGCTCCTGCACGGGGCCAAAGATCATCTGCAGGCGCCGGAGCCGACGCTGGGCTCCTACGCGCCGGCCGACAGATTCCGCGCCGCGGTGCAGGAAGCCAAGATCGGTCCCGACAACGACATTCCCCATGTGTCCGCGCCGGTCATCGTCAAGTACGTCACCGATTTGCAACTGCTCGGACTGCTCTAACCGTGTGGGGGTCGCTTCTCGGGCTGGCGCTGCTGATATCGCTGAATCCGATCCTTCTCGGATTCATTCTGCTCGTCATCTCCCGGCCGAGGCCCGTGCAGAACCTGCTCGTGTACTGGGTCGGCGCGATGCTGATCAACACCCCGGTGTTCGTGGCGCCGTTGATCTTGTTCCATGTGACGCCCGGATTCGCGTCGTTCGCCGAAAACCTCGCGAATTCGCGGGCGGAATCGTCACCGGGGACGATCCAGCTCGGCCCGCTCATTTTGGCCGTCGTGTTGTTGTCGATCGCCGCGGTCATGATGGTGCGTCCCCGACTACGCGAGCGTGCGAACGTGAGTGTCGGTGGGGGCGATGGGTCCGCTGCGGTCGACGAGTCGACGCCGCCGGCCTCGAGTCCGGGGCTTCTGGGCGGTGTCAGGGATTTGGTCGTCAAGGCCGTGGCTGCGTTCCAGCGGCTGTATGCACGCCTGACCACGACTTGGGAAATCGGTTCGCTGTGGGTCGCGTTCGTCTTCGGCCTGATGTACGTGCCGTCGACGACGCTGGTCCTGCTCATCGATACGACCATCGTGGCGTCGGGAGCCGGGATCGGTGAGCAGATCATCGCGGCGACCGCGTTTGTCGTCGGTTTACTTGCGGCTCTCGAGATCGTCTTGATCAGCTGTTTGATCGCACCCTCGAAAACCGAAGTGGTGCTGCGACCGGTGCACGAGTGGGCGCGGGCCCACAGTCGCCACATTTTCGTCGTCTTCTTCGCACTCCTCGGGATCTGGCAGCTCACGATGGGCCTGGGCCTCACCTGAGGCGAGGCGCAACTGTGACTGCTTGCCAAATAACCCGGCAAGGGTCTCGTTTGGCGTTTAGAGTCCAGTTCGGGCGGGGTTTTGAGTCAGGCGCAGGAGGGGAATGATGTTCACATGACGAAACTGTCGTTGACCAGATTGACTGTCATTGCTGGCGGTCTGGCATTATCGCTGTCCGCTGGGATCGGGATTGCGTCCGCGCAACCCAACTTTGAGCCGATGGTGAATACGACCTGCACTTACGACCAGGCGATGGCGGCGATACACGCGGAGAATCCGATGGCGGCGCAATATCTCGACGCATCGCCACCGAATCTGGAGTTCTTGCGGGTGTTCATTTCGTCCTCACCGGACCAGCGCAGAAGCCTGATCGACCAGGTGAAGAACAACCCCGGCGCGGCGGAAGCGTTTCCGATTATCCAGCAGATGTTCGCCAGTTGTTCCAAATACTGATTAGGCGATAGGGAGTCGCACAACCCACGCCGCCGAGGATCTCGTGAGTGCAGCGCCACATTAGTTTGGCGGGCTGTGGCGTTGGCCGGCGCGGCGCTTCCATTTACCGACGGCTTTTTGCCACAGAAGCCGCACAACGTCAGGTATGGTTTGCGCCGTGGGGGTCATGAAGCAGTGGCCAGTCAAATTCCGGCTTATGTGGTTTGCGTTGCGCACCGCCTACTGGGTTCCCCGGACTTTCCTCCCCGATGTCTATTCCAACGATGCGTTGCTGTGCTTCAACAGCCACGCTTTTTTGGACGACCCGGCGTTTAAGCGCGCATATCAGCGCGGCGTGCAATCACTCGGCGGCGAGGACTTCTATCACTGGGAATGGCGGTTCCACGTCGGGCTGTGGGTGGCGGAGAGCGCCAGCAAGCTCGACGGGGACTTCGTCGAGTGCGGCGTCAGCCACGGGTTCTTGAGCAGTGCGGTCATGCAGCACCTCGATTGGGACCGGCTCGGCAAGACCTTCTATCTCCTCGACACGTTCGAGGGAATGGATCCGCGTTTCGTCACGGACGTGGAACGCGAAGAGGGGGCGCTGGACAAGAGCCAGGCCGCGCTGCAGTTCGGCTACTACGCCAATTCAGCCGACAGTGTCCGGGCGAACTTCGCCGAGTGGAACAACAAGCGCATCGTCGTCGGCACCGTTCCAGAAACGCTGGATCAGGTCGACACCTCCGCAGTGGCCTACCTGCACATCGACATGAACTGTTCCCCGCCGGAAATCGCGGCCCTGCGGTTCTTCTGGCCCCGGCTCGTCCCGGGCGCGTTCGTTCTTCTGGACGACTACGCGCAGCGGGGGCGCGACGAGCAGCGGCTGGCCATGGATGCCCTGGCCAGTGAGCTCGGGGTGTCGATCTGCACCTTGCCGACCGGTCAAGGCTTGCTCATGAGGCCACCGAACTGACGGCCGACGCGCTACCGATCCGTCTTGCGGCGGGCTGATTGTTCGTACAGGTCGGCGGCGTGGGCAACGCTTTCGGCCGGTGTGGTCATCCGGGTGGCGAGGTCGCGGGCGTGGGTGGCGTATTGCGGGGTCAGGATTTCTTGCAGGTCGGCGGTCAGTGATTTCGATGTGGTGGCCGAAAAGCGGCGGGCGGTGCCGACGTGGAGGCGTTTGAGCTGATTTCCCCAATAGGGTTGATCGGCTGAGCTCCACAGGATCAGGGTGGGAACTCCGCTACGCAGGCTCGCGGCGGTCGTGCCGGAGCCGCCGTGGTGCACGATGGCGCGGCACGCGGGGAACACTTCGGCGTAGTTGACCGCGCCGGCCACCTTGACATGGTCGGGGTGCGGCACGTCGGTGAAGTCGGTGCCGCCGGCGCATATCAATGCTCGCTGGCCGAGGTTGGCGCACGCGGTGCTGATCATGTCCATGGTGTCAGCGGGAGATTCGAGCGGGATGCTGCCGGTGGCGAAGCAGATCGGCGGTGGTCCCGCGGCGATCCAGGCCCCAACCTCGTCGTCGGCCTCGGTACTCATTTGCATCGTCAGCGCACCGACGAAGGGCCGTTGGCCGTTCCATGTGGCCCATTCGGTGGCCAGTCCCGGCACCGAAATGGCGTCATACGCCTGGATCTCCAGCCATTTGTGCTCGGCGATGCGTCGCGGTGAGCGGCGGGTGGCCTTGGACAGTCCGAGGGCGCGGCGCTGGCCGTTGTCCACGCCGTGCGAGGCGCGCCAGAACAGCCACTCCGAGAATGTGCCCGCCGAGCGGATCAGCGGTGCGGGCAGCACCGGCACGAGTTGGCCGTTGGGCCGCATCGGGAAGTGATGCAGCGCGATCAACGGAATGTCGTAATACTCAGCAACATTGGCGGCAGCCTGCTCGAAGTTGAGGCCGGTCGACAACAGATCGGCGCCGTCCGCCATCGCTTTCAGGGTTGTGCTGATCTCGTCCCAGTGGCCGATGATCGGCGCCCACAGGTCGCGCAACAGGCCGACCGGATTGCGGAAGAAATTCGACCAGAAATGGCGAACGTGGTCTGCGTGCAGGAGCGCCGCAACCTCCGGGCCGTAGGGCTCGGTCGCCAGCCCCGCCTCTTCGACGAACGCGACCAGGTCGGGCGGGACGGCCATCCGTACCTCGTGCCCCCGGCGCTGCAGTTCGCGACCCACGGCAAGGGACGGCTCGACATCGCCGCGACTGCCATAGCAGGCCAAGGCGAACTTCATCCGGGTCTTTGCCTTTCGTTGTCGTGCGGGTCAGCGACGTCGGGGGAATACCGGTCATTATCTCTGGCCCATCGACCGCTGGCGGCTCAGCCCTGGCTAACGGGTCGCGGTGCCGGAAATCGCGGTCGGCGCCGCGGCGACGTCGGGCTGCTCTACCTGGCCGCGGGGCGCGCGTCAATACTCTGTTGAATGGAAAGAATGCGAAAACGCAAACCAATGTGACGCCCTCAAGTATGTTTGCTGTGTTCCCGAAAAAACCTGGAGGAAACCGAGCATCA
>CAZOIX010000253.1:0-6131 GCA_964579685.1 uncultured Mycobacterium sp. | reverse complement strand
AGCTATCGGCGAACTTCGGCTGAATATTCCTTCGTTCGCCGATAGCTAAAGCGGGGTGACCGCCCCGGTTAGTTGTGGTTACGTGAAGGCGTGACCATCAAACTCGGACTCCAGATCCCCAACTTCTCCTACGGCACCGGCGTCGCCGAGCTCTTCCCCACGGTGATTGCGCAGGCTCAGGAAGCCGAGGCCGCCGGCTTCGACTCCGTCTTCGTGATGGACCACTTCTACCAACTGCCGGGTCTCGGCACTCCGGATCAGCCGATGCTCGAGGCGTATACCGCCCTGGGCGCACTGGCCACCGCAACCGAGCGCGTGCAATTGGGCACCCTGGTCACCGGAAACACCTACCGCAACCCCACCCTGCTCGCCAAGGCCATCACCACGCTCGACGTGGTCAGTCAGGGCCGCGCGATCCTCGGCATCGGGACCGGCTGGTTCGAGTTGGAGCACGACTCGCTGGGCTACGAGTTCGGCACGTTCACCGACCGCTTCAACAAGCTCGGCGAGGCGCTCGAGATCATCCTGCCCATGCTGCGGGGTGAGCGGCCCACGGTGAACGGAAAGTACTACCGCACACAGGAGGCGATGGCCGAACCCCGTTTCCGCGACCACATTCCGCTGATGATCGGTGGCAGCGGCGAGAAGAAGACGATCCCGTTGGCGGTCAAGCACTTCGATCACCTCAACGTCATCGCCGGATTCGACGAATTGCCCCGCAAACTGGCTGTGATCAAGGAGCGCTGCGAGGAGATCGGCCGTGATCCGGCCACTCTCGAGACGAGCATGCTGGTCATCGCGATCATCGACGAGAACGTCACCGAGGACGTGATCCCCGACGACTTCAAGCAGCAGGCAGTGTTCGGCAGCGCAGAGCAGGTCGCCGAACAGATCAAGACCAAGGTGCTCGACGCGGGCATCACCGGCGTCATCCTCAGCCCGGTGACGAGCCTCAACGGCTACCAGCCCGGCGGCGTCACCGATGTCGGCACGTTGTTGAAACCCCTCCTCGGCGCGTGATTCCCGCCCTTGACGTGGGAAACAACACAGCTCATCGATGGGGCGATCGGAGGTTCGGGCGGCTACCGTAGTGGGTACGAACTGCACGTGACGCACCGTCGAGGAGCCCGAACATGAGCCATCCCGGAGCCACTGCAACTGATCGGCACAGGGTCGTCGTCGTCGGGTCCGGGTTCGGTGGCCTGACCGCCACCAAGGCACTCAAGAGGGCCGATGTCGACGTCAAGATGATCGCCAAGACCACCCACCACCTGTTTCAGCCGCTGCTGTACCAGGTCGCCACGGGCATCATCGCGTCGGGCGAGATCGCTCCCCCGACCCGGATGATTCTGCGCAAGCAGAAGAACGCGCAGGTGCTGCTGGGCAATGTCACGCACATCGACCTGGCCAATCAGACCGTCAGGTCGGAGTTGCTCGGGCATACCTACGTGACGCCCTACGACTCGCTGATCGTGGCCGCGGGCGCGGGCCAGTCCTACTTCGGCAACGACCATTTCGCGGAGTGGGCGCCCGGCATGAAGTCCATCGACGACGCGCTGGAGTTGCGGGCCCGGATTCTCGGCGCCTTCGAGCAGGCCGAGCGGTCCAGCGACCCCGCCCGCCGCGAGAAGCTGCTGACGTTCACAGTTGTCGGGGCCGGACCCACCGGCGTCGAAATGGCAGGGCAGATCGCCGAACTCGCCGACCACACCCTCAAAGGCGCGTTCCGGCACATCGATTCGACCACTGCGCGCGTGATCCTGCTCGACGCCGCACCCGCTGTGTTGCCCCCGATGGGTGAGAAGCTCGGTAAGAAGGCGCAGGACCGTCTGGAGAAGATGGGCGTCGAGATCCAGCTCGGGGCGATGGTCACCGACGTGGACCGCAACGGCATCACGGTCAAGGATCCCGACGGCACGTTCCGTCGCATCGACTGTGCGACCAAGGTCTGGTCGGCAGGCGTATCGGCCAGCCCACTGGGTCGTGACATCGCCGAGCAGTCCGACGCCGAGGTGGACCGCGCAGGTCGGCTGAAGGTGCTGCCCGACCTGAGCGTCCCTGGCTATCCGAACGTGTTCGTCGTCGGCGATATGGCCGCCGTCGACGGTGTGCCCGGCATGGCCCAGGGCGCCATCCAAGGTGGAAAGTACGCCGCGAATGCCATCAAGGCCGAGCTCAAGGGCGCCAATCCCGCCGAGCGCGAGCCCTTCCAGTACTTCGACAAGGGCTCGATGGCCACCGTGTCCCGCTTCTCCGCGGTCGCCAAGATCGGGCCGCTGGAGTTCGGCGGGCTCATTGCCTGGCTGGCGTGGCTGGTGCTGCACTTGGTGTACCTCGTCGGATTCCGGCGCAAGCTCACGACGCTGCTGATGTGGACGGTGACGTTCCTGTCGACTAAGCGCGGCAACCTCACGATCACCGAGCAGCAGGCGTACGCCCGCACCAGAATCGAAGAGCTCGAGGAAATCGCGGCCTTGGTGCAGGATCCGGAGAAAGAGGCGGTCTAGAGCCGCTCGCCCTGCCACGTCGACAGGCAGCCGCCGCCGGCCAGGGCCAGCGGCATGCCCGCGGTCTCGGCTACCGGTTCGGGATAGTGCAATTCGCTGATGCACGCCATCGGCGCGCCCAGTTCGTCGTCGGCCACCGAGCCGCGGCCGAGCTCGATGCGGTGTCGCAGCAGCGCCGAACCGTCGACGTCGGCGTGCAACGATCCGGACCAGAAGCCCTGCTGCTCTCCACTTCTCCCGATCTGGATACGTTCGCGCAGCCTGACGCGGCCTGTGCCGGCCAAGTGCAGGCGGGTCGAGGTGAGGTGCCGGGCCGCGGCGGCGACGACGGTCGGTTGTGGATCCACGTCGAGCTCGCCTTCCACCTCGAGCGTCCAGATCGAGTGCGACTGAAGGGAGGCCGCACCGGGGAGCGTCACCATCGCCGCGGCGCTGCGTACCTTCAGCACGGCCCCGGGCTCCACGACGACGCGTACACATACTGCGTCGCCACCGAGTGGGGTGGCCGCGGCCGACACCAGGTGCACGGTGTCGGGTTCGGTCTGCCGCGCGGCCACACCGCCCGTGCATTCGATGCGCGGGCGCCGGTCGCGACGCGCGACGATGAGGACATCCGACCGCACTAGACGGGCACCCGCATCTGTTCGCGCACCCATGACAGAACGGCCGTCGCGGCGGGATCGTCGGTCAGCGAGATCAGCACGAACGGCCGATCGCCGCGGACCGCGGCGGCATCGCGCCGCATCACGTCGAGGTCCGCGCCGACCATCGGCGCGAGGTCGGTTTTGTTGACCACCAACAGATCCGAGTACGTCACGCCCGGCCCGCCCTTGCGCGGCACCTTGTCGCCGCCCGCGACGTCGATGACGAAGATCTGCACGTCGATCAGGCCAGACGAGAACGTGGCGGTCAGATTGTCGCCGCCGGACTCGACGAGTATCAGATCGAGTCGGTCGTTGGCGGCGATGAGATCGTCGATGGCGTCCAGGTTGGCGGTGATGTCGTCGCGGATCGCGGTGTGTGGGCATCCCCCGGTCTGGACCGCGGCGATCCGTTCGTCGGGCAGCACGGCGTGTCGCCGAAGGAAATCGGCGTCCTCGGTGGTGTAGATGTCGTTGGTGAGCACCGCGAGCGACAACTCGTCACGCAGTTGCCTGCACAACGCCGCGACGAGCGCGGTCTTGCCGGATCCGACGGGACCGCCGACCCCGATGCGCAGCGGCTCCCCCGCAACGCGCTGACGTTTGGGCCGCTCGTGGTGGCCATGTGGCTGGCCGTCGAGAAAATGTGGTGGCATGTAAACCCCTTTCAGGAGACGAACAGCGGTCGTTCGCGTTGGGTGTGCCGCTGGGCCAGCACATCGAGCAACGGATCCGACAGATCGGCAACTTCCTTGCAGGCGATGGCCGAGGTCTGATCGCACAGCGTCGAGAGTTCGAAGGTCAGCGCCGCTACCTCGCCGGGGTCCAGTGCCAGCAGTCGCTGCGCGGCGGTGGCCGAACCGGTCATCGTCGTGTAGACGACGGTCAGCGCCGTCTGTTCGGGCTCCAGACCGCTGGCCGCACCGGCACAGCCGCTCGCCACCGCCAGATGCGGGGTGGAGCCCAGCGCGCCCCAGTCCCCGTCCGGCCAGACCCGTCGGGCCAGTCGCAGCAGCCCGCGGCCCTGCGCGCGGGACGCCTGCCGCGCAGCGGGAGACGGTGTGCGGGCATCGGTTTCGATTTCGGCCTGCGCAACCGACAAGGTGCCGCTGTGCACCGCGGCGGCAAGCGAGGCACCGACCAATCCGGTGGTACGGATGCGACGTCGCAGAAACGCTCGCAGCGTACCGAGGTCACGGACCAGGCCCTCGGCAACGGCTTCCTCGACACCACCTGAATGCACGTGCCCGCCGGTCGGCAACCGCGAGTCGGCCAGCGTGAGCAATGTGGCGAGATGGGTCATCAGAACAGGAAATATCGCTGTGCCATGGGTAGCTCGGCCGCGGGGTCTTCCTGCCACACGTCGCCGTCGATGCGCACGGTGAAGGTGTCAGGGTCGACTTCGATCTCGGGAAGGGCGTCGTTGAGCGGCATGTGCGCCTTGCCGACCTTCCGGACATCGCGGACGCCGACCAGGCGGCGATTCACGGCGATCCGGTCGGCCAGCCGGTCCTCGAGCGCCTGCGGGGCCACGAAGTGCACCGAGTTGGCCGCCGCGGCGGCAGGTGCGGCACCGAACATCGGCCGGGGCAACACCGGCTGGGGGGTCGGGATGGAGGCGTTGGCGTCGCCCATCGCCGCCCAGGCGATCATGCCGCCCTTGATCACCAGATGAGGCCGGACCCCGAAGAACGCAGGCTGCCACAGCACCAGGTCGGCCAGCTTGCCTGCTTCGACGGAACCCACCTCGCCGTCGAGACCGTGCGCGATCGCCGGGCAGATGGTGTACTTCGCGACGTACCGTCGAGCCCGATTGTTGTCGGCCTTGTGGTCACCGGGCAACGAGCCCCGACGCTTCTTCATCACGTGCGCGGTCTGCCAGGTCCGCATCACCACCTCGCCGATACGGCCCATCGCCTGGGAGTCGCTGCCGATCATCGAGATGGCGCCGATGTCGTGCAACAGGTCTTCGGCCGCCATCGTCGACGGCCGAATCCGGCTCTCGGCGAACGCCAGATCCTCGGGCACGGCAGGGTTGAGATGGTGGCACACCATCAACATGTCCAGATGCTCGTCGAGGGTGTTGACGGTGTGCGGGCGCGTGGGATTCGTGGAGCTGGGCAGCACGTAGGGCTCGGCCGCGACGCGGATGATGTCCGGCGCGTGCCCGCCACCCGCGCCCTCGGTGTGGTAGGCGTGTATCGACCGGCCCGCGATGGCGCCGAGGGTGTCTTCGACGAAGCCGAGTTCGTTGAGGGTATCGGTGTGCAGAGCGACCTGCACTCCGTATTCGTCGGCCACCCGCAGGCATGCGTCGATCGCCGCAGGCGTCGAACCCCAGTCTTCGTGCAACTTGAAACCCGAAGCGCCCGAACGCAACTGCTCGCGCATGGAGTCAAGTCGCACCGTGTTGCCCTTGGCCAGCAACGCGATGTTCACCGGCCACGTGTCGAGGGCCTCCAACATCCGGCCCAGATGCCAGGAGCCCGGAGTCACCGTAGTGGCCTTGCTGCCCTCGGCCGGTCCGGTGCCGCCACCGATCAGTGTGGTGATGCCGGCGCCCAGCGCTTCCTCCATGAGTTGTGGGCAGATGAAATGGACGTGGCAGTCGATGCCGCCCGCGGTGGCGATCAGCCCGTTGCCCGCGATCACCTCGGTGGCCGGGCCGACCACCAGGTCGCCGTGCACACCTTCCATGATGTCCGGATTGCCTGCCTTGCCGATGGCGGTGATGCGTCCACCACGCATCCCGACGTCGGCCTTGATGATTCCCCAGTGGTCGAGGATGACCACACCGGTGATCACCGTGTCCGGGGAGCCCTCGGCGCGGATGGTCTTGCCCTGGCCCATCGATTCGCGGAGCACCTTGCCGCCGCCGAACACCGCCTCGTCGCCGGCCCGGCCGGGGCCGCCGCTGAGGTCGTCGGTGATCTCGATGAACAGAGCGGTGTCGGCCCGTCGAATCCGGTCGCCGGCGGGAGGG